>JAFPGA010000157.1 GCA_017423085.1 Paludibacteraceae bacterium
CGGGGTATTTGGACGAGTAGGCGTAGCGGCGCATGAAGTAGCCGTCGTATTTGCGTTCGCCCCAACTCATACGTGCGATAAGGGACAAGGACTGATAAGAGTATGGCTCAATTGGTACGGTGTACGGTGCATTCAGAGTCCATCCGGCGCGGACATAAGCGTGCGTCTCGAGATGAGGTGTCCAGTCGGCGAACCAGTGGAACTGGATCTGTCGCTGCCGAATTGCTGTATTGACGCACAGCGTGTCACGGTGCAACGCTTCGAAAGCGTATGCCGTGAAATCGAAGTTACCCCAACCCATTGAGTTCTCCCGTAGCATCCGGTCAAAATCATCCACTTCCGACCATACGTACCGGTCGTTATACTCCAGTTGCAGCGTGTTCTTGCGCGGGGTAGGCAGGTTGATAGAGATGCGTCCCATACCTTTGGGACTGCGGTCACGGAAACCGTAGCCTACCGAGGCTTCAAGGCTCACGACCTTGGAGAACCGCTCGTTGGTGCGGAACGGCAAACCAATATGCACCCCTTCATGCTGATTGATCTGCAAGATCTCTTCTATGTGTCCTATATCCACCGGTGTGCCGGTAGGGATATAACCCGTGGTAACAATCGTCGCGATCCATTTGGCCGTGCGGATAATAGGCAGACTGTCCAAGGCGTTGAACGCGGAGTCATTGTAGGACTGCTCCGCTGTAGGACTGCTTTCTCTGTATGACTGTTCCGCTGTAGGACTGCTTTCTCTATATGACTGTTCCGCGGAGGGATTATACAGGCTCGTGGTCAGCAGCAGGGTCGGGAAGACCGTGCCGGCTTGCTCGGATTTGATGGCAATATCGAGGATGGCGGATACATGTTCGTCGGCTATAGAACCGTCTTCCGCCAGGGTCTGCGACACATGCAGGGTATTGACGTAGTTCACCGCCACTTCGGCGGGAACGTAGGCACTAATGGAACGAAGCGCAAACGTCGTGGTGTCAATCACCATCTGTCCGTTGAACGTGGCATAGAACGCATTGCGGGTACGGAAATCAATTCGGACAAAAGGCGAAGGTTCGGAACTGATGGTGTCCTCTTCAACGAGGTAATAACGATAATACAAGTTACCGCTGCTTGCCAGCGGAGAGAGGAAAGCATGCCCCATCAGGCTGACCGAGTTGGCGTAGAAATTGAGGTTGCCTTCGCCACCCAAGAGAGACGAATAGTCTGTCGATGAGAGAATGAGCGCTTGTGTGCGCTGGTCATTGGCAGGGGTCATCTCTTGTCCCGAGAGCATGAACGACTGCGTCTCGCGGTACAGCGGAAGGATATAGGTTGAGTCTTCCTGCGCGATCATGCCCGACTGCAGACTGCGCCATAATGTACGGCGCAGGTGACGTTTCTGGATATGTGAGACGTATAGTGTCTGTTCGCGTTGCGCGACGAAGGACTGCTCGGGATGCATCGTGCGGTCATTGTCCGGACGGTGTGCGCGCACCTGACGCAGCAGTTCGAGTGCCGGATTCTCATTCGGCGCCACGACGATCTCGGTGAGCATCGCCGTCTTCTCCCGCATGGCTACTTGCAGCCCCGCCATGGCTCCGGGTTCGATCTCAAACCGCTGGGTGTAGTAGCCGACTGCGGAGAAGACCAGTTGTGCTTTGCCGGTCATATCGACCCGCAGCGCATACGAGCCGTTCTCATCGGAACTGGTACCAATCTTCGTGCCCCGAAAATGAATATTGACATTCGGAATCGCTTCACCGGTCGTCTCATTGACTATCTCACCGACGATGATGGTTTCTACTGCTGAGCACATGAGCGTGCTCAGCAGTAACAGAAACAATATGAATGTACGATTTACCAATGTAATTTAGCCATTTACGATTTATTGGCGGGATGGTATTCCAAGATGGCGTTGCGCAGGTCTTGTACGTCGAGGTGGGTATATATCTCAGTGGTAGCGAGGTCTTCGTGACCGAGCAGTTGTTGAATGACGCGCAGGTCGGCTCCGTTTTGGAGCAGATGGGTGGCGAACGAGTGTCGCAGCGTGTGCGGCGAGACGGTCTTGATGATGCCGGCAGCCTCGCACAGCCGGCGCACGATGGTGAAGACCATGGCGCGGGTCATCGGACGACCGTAGCGATTGACGAACGCGATGTCTTTAGCTTCCGGTTTGAGCGGCCATGTGGCACGGTCTTGCAGCCAGTAACCGAACCACTCTTCCGCAACGGGCGAGAGCGGCACGAGTCGTTGTTTGGAGCCCTTACCTTCAATCAGCATGTAGTGTTCGTTGAGGTATATCTTGCTTAACTGCAAGTTGACCAGCTCGCTTACACGCAGTCCGCTGCCGTATAGTATCTCCATCATCGCACGGTTACGGTGTCCTTCGTTGCTACTGAGGTCGATGGCCGCCATCATGCGGTTGATCTCATCCAACGTGAGCACGGTAGGCAGGTGTTTGGGTTTCTTCGGACCTTCCAACAGTTCAGACGGATCTTGCTCAATATAGTCTTTGTACAGCAGAAAACGGAACCAGGAGTGGATACCTGCCAGCACACGGGCTTGAGTGGCTTCGGAACGGATGTCTTTGAATTGCTGAAAAACAAACTCCTGCAGCGCATCAAAATCCAACTTGACGTAGTCCAGGGGCTTGTTGTTTTTGTCCACATGCTCCTTGCAGTATGTCCGCAACTTCTCCAGATCCATCTCGTAGCCCTCGACCGTATTAGGCGAGTAGCCGCGCTCGAGTCGTAGCCAGGTGTGGTACTCTTTGAGTAGGTGCTCTTCCGATGTTATTGTTTTACCCATGGGATTAACGCGCCGTTGAACGAGCAGGTATAGGTGGCTTTGTAGCCGTAGGTGTTGCGGTAATAGAGCGTGAAGAGCAGACTGTCGTTGCGATAAACGAACGTACCGGAGTCCAACAACTGGATCGTCTGCAGTTTGTTCTCCTCCACATAAAGCAGATACATGCCATGTGGTGTGCCTTCGTAGTCCCGACCGGGGAGGAAGGTGTAAGGTTGAATGTTGCGTGTTGAATGTTGCGTGTTGAGAGAGCGGTATTCGCCTTCGGCAAGCAAGGAGTCCGGCACAAAGATATCGGTGATACACAGGTTGTATCCCGTTCCTTTCATGCGGCGGTTCTTATCCAGTTTCAGTCCTTCCGAATAGATATCCAGTCCCACAACGGCATAGGGAACGGAGTCATAACAATGCCCGTATATCTGCTGATAAGCGAGGTTATACTCTTTCGGTAAACCGCGGTAATACGATGGCTGCGTAGGCGTGCAAGCGGAGAAGAAGACCGCTGCTAACGCCAATAGACTGAATATGTACTTTGTATCTTTCATTCTTCGATCTTCATTTTACGTGTCGGATACCAAGCGGCGATGAAACCGAGTGCCAGCACAATGACTGCTACCATCAGGATATCGAGCGGTTCGACGTGTACGGGGTAGGCGGAGATGACGTAATCCGTGCCGTCTCCCAGTTTGAGCCAGCCGTAGTGTTGTTGCCCGAGGCAGATGAGTACGCCCGTCAGCAGACCGCACACTGTGCCGAGTGCAGAGATGAGCCATCCTTCGAACAGGAAGATGCGGCGGATGATGCGCTCGTCTGCGCCCAAGTGGGAGAGAATACGAATACTCTCGCGTTTGTCAATGATGAGCATGGACAGTGAACCGATGATATTGAAACTGGCGATTAGCAGAATAAACACCAGCAGCAGCACCGTCAGCAGTTTCTCGATGCGCAAGATTCGGAAGAAATCTTCCTGCTGCTCGTAGCGGTCTAACACTTTGTAACCGGGACCAAGTGCTTTGGCGATAGCCGATTTCTGACGGCTGATTTCTGACGGCTGATGGCTCTTCGGTTGTATTCTCAATGCCGAAGCCGTGTGCTCGTCGTAGTCGAAGAGACGTTGCGCCAAGGGTAGGGAGACGAGTATCAGTTGGTCGTCATACTCCACTTGGTTCACCGCGAACGTGCCGGCTATGAACGCGTGCTCATGACGCAGCGACAGGTCGGGGCGCAGCATATTAATCCGTCCCGTGCGTTCGGGTGCGTACAGGTGCAGCGCACCTGTGAAATGGGCGTTCATACCTATTTGCGCAGCCAAGCCTCGTCCTAACACCGCCCGCTCGAATGCACCGTCCCATACGGAGAAGAACCCATCGGTGATGATGGTGTCCATGTGCGAGGTACGGGTGAACAGCGAGTCCACGCCTAACACACGTGCCGGCAGTTGGTGATCCTTGTACCGGATGAGAGCCGTTTGTTCCAACTGCATGGAGACGGTCTCTATGTCCTCGCGCGCGTACAGAGAAGCGATAGGCAGCGTGTCGGTGCGCAGAGTCTGTCCTTCGGTCGGAACGACCAACAGTACCGGGTCGAACTCCGAGAACATCTGTTCTACCAGCACCCCGAAACCGTTCATCACGCTCAGCACGCAAATCATCGCTGCGGTCACTACAGCAACAGCTCCGGCACTGATACCGGAGACGATATTGATAGCGTTATGCCCTTTCTTGGAAAAAAGGTACCGCCACGCGATGTGAGGTTCAAGGGAACTCATGGATTAAGGACCACTTCGTTAAAGGAATAAGGAGTAAAGACTTGTTTGTATCGGTCGAATCATTCCTTGTCTTTCTTCTTGTAGTGAAACGGTCCTTACTCTTTTAGTCCGAAGGACGGTCTATTGCTTTAGTAGTTCATCTATCCGTTCCATTCGGTCGATGGTCTCATCGAGGTGGAAGATGATTTCCGGAATGATACGCAGTTGATGACGCTCGAGCGCACCGAGTTCTCCGCGGAAGCGGTGGGTGTTCTCTTCAATCAGCGCCATGGTCGGAGCCACTTTGTCTTGCGGAAAAACAGAGAGATAGATGTGTGCGATGGCTAAATCAGGCGACACGCGCACCTCGCTCACAGAAATCAATGTTCCGTGCAGCGTGCGCGCGTATCGCAATAGGATGTCGCTCATGTCTTTTTGTATCAGACGAGCGATCTTGTGTTGTCTAGTTGACTCCATTAAAATTTGTGGCGACCCTCGTCTGCAACGGTCAGTTTCTTGCGACCTTTAGCACGGCGTGCAGCCAATACACGGCGACCATTAGCGGTTGCCATTCTCTCCAAGAAGCCGTGTTTGTTACGACGCTTGCGTTGGGAAGGTTGGAATGTACGTTTCATTGTCTTTAATTATTTAGGTTCTCTCACGAGAACGGGTTTATACGTCAAAAAAGCGTGCAAAGGTACTGCTTTTTTTTCAATTGACCAAATTTTTTCGCATTTTTTTTGCTTTTGTGCGCAATTTTAGTCAAAAACTTCCATTAAAACATCCAGCGAACGAGGAGTTTGCCATGTTTCGACATGTTCTTCGAAATAGGAGCAGAGATACCTCAATGCTTCTTGTCGGTCTTTGCGCGTAGTCGGTAAGCGGTGGTCGTTCACCGGTGATTGTTCTTCGGGGATCGCGAAGCCGAGTTTGGCAGCGAACTGAACGAGGAACAGCAGATGGAAGTTCTGCGGTTCCGGGGTGGCATCGAGGGATTGGATGGTCTTCGTCAGAAAATCAAACATCGGTTCGTCTTCCATCGGGTGACGCAGCACATTATGCAAGACCTCGCTGATAAAGAGCGCAATAGTGCGTTTGTACGGGTCGGTGATGAGTGTCTGCGGAACAAAACTGAGTTGGGCAGTCCGCACGGAGCGCTCGTCAGTGGTCAGTTGGACGATGGACAAAGGGGAGTATTTGCCGGAGGTGTTCTTTTTGCCGATACCATACACATTATAATTGACGCGCCCGCCGGTACGCGTGTACGCGTGCAGGGTGTGCGCCTTGTCCGAGTGAGGCTGCAGACAGATGACGATCGCATCAGTGGTGCTTAACATAAACGATGTCCACCACTTGTCCGTCACTCAGACGGTAGGTGTTGAAGGTGAGGGGGGATGGTTGGTAACTGACCTCGGTGCGTTTGACGGAAAGTACCGAATAGGTCGGGACGGTGTCGGTTACATCCGGTGTGCAGCGTATATGCTGCTGTTTGGTTTTGCCGCCGGTATTGAGTACCACGAACGGTCCCTGTCGCATATAACTGTGGTCATGGCCGGCGATGACGAGGTCGGCTTCGCCTAAGGCATTCCGGAAAGCGGCATAGATAAGCGGGTTGCAGCGTCCTTTGCCCGGCGATAAGACGGGGTGGTGCATCATCACGACCACAAAGCGGTCATCGGCGCTGTACATCAGTTCGCGCAGCCAGGTGAGCGTACGAGTGAACCACACGAGGCGATTAAGCGGATTGGTGTCAATGACGATGAAGCGTAAGGACGGATAGTCTATATAATAACTGGCACCTGGCACTTCGACCGGTCCGTTATGCGGGTGCGGGAAAGCTTTGTCCCACACGGGTGACAGCTGTTTGGAGAGCCCTTTGTTATACTCATGATTTCCCGGGCAGGGAATGACCGGTGTGCCGAACAACTCACTGTTGGTCCATTCGCGGAGCAGGAGTTGGTAGTAATAGTCCTGTCCTCTGTCCAGCCAGTCGCCTGCTTGTGCTACCGCATCGATATGTGGCACGCGGGCAGCGAGCGTGTCGTAGTCGGCACGTGTGAGCCCGTTGTGAATGTCACCCAGTACGAGGATCGTCAGTTCATCGGGTGTGGTGTCGTTCTCAAAGAGCGGAAAGGTGTATGTCAGCTGTTGTCCTTTCCATTGAGGTTCAGCGGGCATACCGAACCATGCTTGCCAGCGGACGGCGCAGAGTGTTGCACCGCCCGCTATCAGAAGCATGATCACTATTCTATAAACCCATTTTTTCATCAGAAGGGCAGATCGCTGGTACCGTCTCCAGCTGATGCGTCAAACGGATCTACGTTAGCCGGTGTCTCAGTCGGTGCTGCAGCAGATGCAGCGGGTGCTGCCGGCATCGGAGCTGCTGCGACAGGTGCAGCAGCAGGAACAGCAGCGGTTTGGGTGGTGTCACCTTGTTGGATGCGCCATGCACGGATAGAGGTGTACCAACGACCGTTGAACTCACGGCTCTCGATGTCGAAACTGACTGTCACGAGTTGGTCAATGTCGCAAGGGTTCTGTTTGATACGATCTTCACCGAATACCTCGAAATGCACTTTGCGGGGATATTGGTCAAGAGTTTCCAATACGTATGGCTGTACTTTCCACGGGTTGCCGTTACGGCCGACACCTTCTTGTGCCGGCAGTACTTGTATGATTTTTCCTACAACTTCCATTTTTTTTAGGGATTAAGGATCGCTCGTTTCACTCGCTATTTAGCGAAGCGGTCTTTGTTCTTTACTCTAATTTATCCTTTAATTGCTGCAACGCCCGGGAGCACTTTGCCTTCGATTGCTTCGAGCAGGGCACCACCACCGGTGGAGATGTACGAAACCTTGTCAGCGAGACCGAACTTGTTCACACAGGCTACGGAGTCACCACCACCGATGAGCGAGAAGGCACCGTTAGCTGTTGCCTCAGCGATCGCGTTACCGATGGCACGACTACCGTCGCAGAAGTTATCGAACTCAAACACACCTGCAGGGCCGTTCCAAAGGATGGTCTTGGCATCCTTGATAGCAGCAGCGAAGTTCTTCTGTGCCTCAGGACCGGCATCCAATCCTTCCCAACCCTCGGGGATTGCGTTGGACGGGAAGATCTTCCGGTTAGCATCGTTGCTGAAGCTGTCTGCGCAGATAGCATCCGGCGCGAGTACAAGCTCAACGCCGTTCTTCTTTGCCAGTTCCTCTACGCCGAGAGCCACATCCAGTTTGTCGAGCTCAACGATCGAACCGCCGATCTCACCACCGTGTGCTTTGGCGAAGGTGTAGGTCATACCGCCGCAGAGGATGAGACGGTCCACTTTGCCGAGCAGGTTCTCGATGATACCAATCTTGGAGCTTACTTTCGAACCACCCATGATGGCTACGAACGGACGTTTGATGTCACCGAGGACAGCATCCACAGCAGCTACCTCTTTCTCCATGAGGAAACCGAGCATCTTGTTGTCAGCGTCGAAATAGTCAGCGATGACAGCGGTCGAAGCATGTTTGCGGTGTGCGGTTCCGAAAGCGTCCATAACGTAGCAGTCAGCGTAGGATGCAAGCACTTTGGCGAAGTCTTTCTGACGAGCCTTCATCTCTTTCTTGGCAGCCTCGTAAGCCGGATCTTCTTTCTCGATACCTACCGGTTTGCCTTCCTCTTCCGGATAGAAGCGGAGGTTCTCAAGGAGGAGTACCTCACCCGGTTTGAGTGCAGCAGCCTGATCTTGTGCTTTCGCGCAGTCCTC
>JAFPGA010000158.1 GCA_017423085.1 Paludibacteraceae bacterium
ATGCATCAGGTTCACTTCCATTCCGAGCAGGAGTTCTTTGACCATTTCTTCGCTGCTATGTCCCGCGGTCACTGGTGGAGTGCTAAAGCGGCTGCGAAATGGTATCACAGCATTTATCTGCCGACGATGGTTAAACTCATCGCCAAGTACCAGCCTGTACGCTACGAAGTACTGGCGCTCATGGACGAGTGCAAAGCCAAGGGACTGAAAATGGCGATTTATTCGGACTATGGTTCGGTAACTGATAAGTTGGATGTGCTAAAGATAGATCCCCGGCAGTTCGATTTGCTGGTAGCAGCACCGGAATTGGGTTCGCTCAAACCTTCCAAAGCGTGTGCCGCTAAAGTGCTGGAGATGCTGCACGCTACGCCGGAGACGACCTTGTTTGTGGGGGACCGCGATGAGAAAGACGGTGTGTCTGCACGAAGCGTAGGAGCAAAGTTCCTGCTGGTTGGAAAGTAAAAGATGAAGGATGAAAAATGAAAGAGAATAAACGCTATAAGGATTTGAAAGTAACAGCCGGGACGTATGTGCCACCGGTGACGATGGACTACCCGGAGGACGAACCTTATGTGGGTTTATACAAGCCGGTGTATGACCGTGAGTTCCCGGCTATCGATGCCAATTACCCGTATTTGGATGACTCGTTCCGTAAAAGGCTGCGTATGTGCTGGGGGTATGCGTTGGTGCTGCGGCTGTTGGGTATTATCCTGCGTATTCGGTACGGCTTACGCTGGAAAATGGAAGGAGATAAACACTGGTCTCGTTGCTCCTGGCAAACACGCTGGAGACTGCGCAAGTATCATCTGGAACACGGTGCTATTACGGTAGCAAACCACTGTTACCGTCATGACGCGGCATCGGTGCTGAATGCTATCCACGCCTCGTATCATACACGTATTCCGATGTTTGCACCTAATTTCCGAACCAAAGACCAGTTCTTTCTGTTGCTGGTGGGCGGAATTCCTATTCCGGAAGCGGAGAGTGGGCTGAGTGCGATGAAAGCGTTCAATGCAGCGTTTGACGAATATGCCAAACGCGGCTATTGGTTCCATATCTTCCCTGAGGCCAAAC
The DNA here is from genome assembly GCA_017423085.1 of Paludibacteraceae bacterium. Classification (GTDB taxonomy): domain Bacteria; phylum Bacteroidota; class Bacteroidia; order Bacteroidales; family Paludibacteraceae; genus Colicola. Next base: position 1,075 of record JAFPGA010000158.1, read on the forward strand.
GGTGGGATTGGTACAAACCGCTGCGGCCGTTCCAGAAAGGGGCGTTCACCATGTCGTACAAGTACAACAAACCGATTTTGCCTTGCGCGGTGACGTATCGTGAGCGTACGGGTATCTGGCGTTTGTTCGGCCCTAAGAATGAACCGCTGACCCAGGTCACCATCGGAGCACCGATTTATCCGGACACGACCAAACCGCGTGCCGCGGAGACCGAGCGCTTGCTCAACGAGACGCATCAGACGATCTGCCGTTTGGCGGGTATAACGCATAACACCTGGCCCAGTTCCCTCTAAGATGAAAAAACAACTGCCTGTTATAGCGTTAGTCATTTCCATGATCATTTGGTCTGTGAGCGGCATTGCCATCAAGCATGCCTTGGCCGTATTACCGCCTTTCACGATGATCGTAATGCGGTTTGTGCCGGCTGTGCTGCTGATGCTCGTCATTGGTCTTGTGCGCCGCAAGCATAGTTTGTTCTGCTTACAGAAAATGGACCTCAAAGACTTGCCGCTGTTTCTTATTGCCGGTACGTGTCAGCCGTTTCTGTACTATCTGCTGGAGACATTCACGTACGATGCGCTCAACAGCCCGACGATCGCCGAGACCTTGCTTTCCACGAGTCCGCTGCTCAGTCCTATCTTTGCAGCCTTGCTGCTGCGGGAACGGGTGACAAAGTATAACATCATTGGTATCCTCATTTCGACAGGAGGCGTGTTCGCGTTGACGCTCATCGGTGCGACCGACTATTCGATAGGTAACAGTTGGGGGATTCTGCTGGCATTTGCAGCAGTCTCGGCAGCAGTCGTGGATTCCATTATGATGCGCAAAGCGCCGCAGAAATACAGTGCGTTATCGTTCGTGTTCTACACCCAGCTCATCAGTCTGATGTACTTCATTCCCATCTGGTTGTGGAGGGAAGGTCCCCAAGCAATATACAATGTACAATGCACAACGGACCAATCGCAACTTTTAGTTGCGTTAGGGTGTGTAGCGTACTTGAGCGTGTTTGCGAGTGTGGTGGCGTTTATCCTGTTCTGCTACGCGCTGCGTCAGATCGGAGTGACGCAGGCCAATGCGTTTAACAATATCCGCCCGGCATTTACCGCACTGTGGATGTTGCTGTTCTTTGGCGAACATTTGCCGGTAGGAAAATGGATAGGCATGATTTTAATTATTTTCGGACTATTTGTATGCCAAAAGCA
>JAFPGA010000159.1 GCA_017423085.1 Paludibacteraceae bacterium
AAGCATCTAAGCGCGAAGCTAGCTCCAAGATTAGATTTCCATTGAGGGTCGTTGTAGACGACAACGTTGATAGGCTGCAGGTGTACAATGGTGACATAAAGCCGAGCAGTACTAATTGCCCGAATCTTTTTCTATAAAAAGAATTTTCGGTTACAGGTTACCGGTTACCGGTTACGGGATTTCCCATAACCCATAACCCCTCACCCATAACCGCTCTAACGAGCTTAATTGCTCGTAGCGCGTGAACGCGCTTTTACAATCGTCAATTGTCAACCCCATATGGTGGTTGAGTGTGGTGGTGGCTTGGTTTTCACCATTAAGCGGCATAGCCGCGTCACCATTGAGCAAGCTTTGCTTGCGCTCATTCCATCATTAACCTATAATTTAGGTGGTTATAGCGCTGAGGTCCCACCCCTTCCCATTCCGAACAGGGTCGTTAAGCTCAGCATCGCCGATGGTACTGCACTGCGTTGTGGGAGAGTAGGTAGCCGCCACTTTGAGAGAGTTCCTTTAGGGACTCTCTTTTTTTTTGCGTCTACACTACTCATCCACGTTGCAGTGTAGTACCGAGGGAACCGATGTGTACTGCACGCGTTGTGCCGGTGAAGGAGTGCCTCGGATGGCACTCCGAGCGAAGCGCCCGAAGACTCCCCAGTCTGAGGATTTAGCGCGAGCATAGAACAAACAGGTAGCCGCCACTTTGAGAGCTCCAAGCATTAGCTTGGGGCTCTTTTCGTGTGCGATGCTACCTACTCTCCATTACCACTGGGGTCCCCGCCACTCATTTTTTTTGCACTTTTTCTTGCACATATAAATAATTTTTAGTAATTTTGCAGACGAAATTAAACGTAATACAATCTACAGTTATGAAGAACAACCAATCTTTCAACATGATTATATCCTCTTGCTTTGTCATGATGGTTCTCTTTGTTATGCCCGCATGCCAACCCGACGAAATCCTCGAGCGCGTACAGGTGGGAGACTTGTATTATAACCTGAATGCTACCCGAGGTCTGGCAGAGGTGACGTGGATGTCTAATAGCGATGTGGCGATTAACTCCAATTATCCGAACTTGATAGACCTGGAAATCCCGCAGACTATAGATTATCAGGGAAAAACCTATACGGTTAAGGCTATCGAAGACATGGCTTTTAGGTACAACTACAGCATCCAATCCGTCACAATACCCGGGAGTATAAAGAAAATCAAAGGAAATCCCTTCGCTCATTGCTATAAACTTCGTTCCATCACCGTATCACAGGACAATACGGTTTATGACAGTCGGGAGAACTGCAATGCGATTATTGTCAAATCGTCCAATACCCTTATCGCCGGTTGTAATGAAACCGTTATCCCCGCTTCGGTGAAACATATCGGACCGTCCGCTATGGTGGATTTTGACAGTCTCACTACGGTCACCTTACCAGAGGGACTGGAGACTATTGGTGAATATGCATTCACGGGAAGTGGTCTGACGCAGATCACGATACCCAATAGCGTCTACAGCCTTAGTACGGGGGCGTTTTCGCATTGCGAACTCCGATCTGTTACGATCGGAAATGGCATAAAATGGATAGGAGATAATGCGTTCTATGGCTGCTTGTCCTTACGTTCTATACAGATGGGCGACAATGTGGAGGTGATTGGAGAGAGCGCCTTTGCCAACTTGCCTATCACGACGATCGAACTGCCGAATTCGCTTAAATCCATTGAAGGATATGCTTTTGATGATTGCTCTAAACTAAAATCAATAGTTATCCCTGCTAATGTCACTAAGATAGAACGATACGCCTTCGGATCTTGTACTGCTTTGAAGTCCTTCACGAACCAGGCTACCAAGCCGCAACAGATTGTGCGAACTACTTTCTACAATATCAACTTGTCAGGATGTACACTCTATGTCCCCCAAGAAAGTCTTTCGGAATATCGTCAAGCGGCTATCTGGAGCACGTTTGGAACAATCACGCCCTATTAATTGTGAATATTTTTCTGTACCTTTGTGCCAAATTTATCATATACGTGCTATGAAAGAACTAAAATGTCCTAACTGCGGGAATGTGTTTACCGTGGATGAGAACGATTATGCAGCGTTGTTGGGTCAAGTGAGGAATGCGGAGTTTGAAGCAGAACTGACGCGTCGTGTGCGCGAGTTGGAACAGAACCAGCGAATGCGTGAGCAAGCCGCTCAGGCACAGCGTAATGCGGAACAACAGGCTGCCCAAGCGCAACTACAGTTGCAACTGCAACAACTTCAGTCGCAGGTTCAGCAAGCAGAGCAGCAGAAGCAACTGGCGGTGGCACAGGTGCGGCAGCAAGCCACCGAAGCGTACATGAAAAAAGAGCAGGAACTGGCGGAAGCGAAAGCCAAATGGGATGAACAACTCAAAGCCGCACAGGAGCAGATAGCTTACTACAAGGACCTCAAAACGCGAATGTCTACCAAGATGGTCGGCGAGACGCTGGAGATACACTGTGCTACCCAGTTCAACCAATACCTGCGTTCGGTCATGCCCTACGCCTATTTCGAGAAAGACAACGAGGTCGTAGAAGGGACGAAAGGCGATTTCGTGTTCCGTGACAGCTCGCCAGACGGAGTGGAGTATATATCCATCATGTTCGAGATGAAGAACGAGAACGACGAGACGGCAACCAAGCACAAGAACGAAGATTTTCTCGCCAAACTGGATGCCGATCGCAAGAAGAAAGGCTGCGAATACGCGGTGCTGGTGTCGATGCTCGAACCCGACAGCGACCTATATAACGGCGGCATCGTCGATGTGAGCTATAAGTTCGATAAGATGTACGTCATCCGCCCGCAGTTCTTCATTCCGCTGATCACACTCCTCTGCCAAACAAGCCGCAAGAGTCTGGATGCCAAACGGGAACTGGCACTCATCCGGCAACAACAGGTCGATGTGACCAATTTCGAAGAGAAACTGACTGCGTTCAAGGACGGTTTTGCACGCAATGTGCGCCTGGCCAATGACCGTTTCCGCGATGCTATCGACGAGATAGACAAGACGATTGCGCACTTGACGAAAGTGCGTGAGAACCTCGTTAAATCCGGCGATAACCTCGATGCGGCAGACAAGAAACTGCAAGACGTGAGCATCAAACGACTCACCTACGGCAACCCGACTATGAAAGCCAAGTTCGACGAGGCGCAGAAAAACAACCCGCAGACTCTGTGAGTTATCCTGCGTAGTTGCTTCTATCCAGCGAACGATAGGAGATGGCTTCGAGCAGATGCTTCTTCTGGATGTTCTCGGCGCCTTCCAAATCGGCTATCGTGCGTGCTACTTTGAGGATTCGATCATATGCACGTGCTGAGAAACCTAACTTGGTCATGGTGAACTCCAGTAGTTTGTCTGACTCGGCATCCAAGGCGCAGTATTGACGAACCATCTTGTTGTTCATCATGGCGTTGCAATGGACGAGTTTGCTGTGCTTGAAGCGTTCCGTCTGTATTGTTCTAGCTCGGAGTACCCGCTCACGTATAGCTGCGGACGTCTCACCCGGTTGGTCATCTCGCAACTGATCATAAGGCACAGCCTCAATCTCGCATTGGATATCGATACGATCGAGGAGCGGACCACTGATCTTGCTCATATAGCGATGTACTTGCGCGGGTGTGCAGGTGCAGGGATGCGCGGGGTTGTTCTCTCCGTAATGGCCACAGGGACAGGGGTTCATCGCAGCCACGAGCATGAACGATGCCGGGTAGTCCACCGTCTCTTTGGTACGTGCGACGGTGATATGCCGATCCTCCAGCGGTTGACGCATGACTTCGAGCACAGAACGCTTATATTCAGGCAGTTCATCAAGGAAGAGTACGCCGTTATGTGCCAAGCTGATCTCTCCGGGATGCGGGTTCTGGCCTCCACCTACAAGCGCCGTGTCGGTGATGGTATGATGCGGCGAACGGAACGGACGCTGTACGATGAGTGCGCTGCTGGCACCTTTCTTTTTGTTCGTCAGACCCACGATAGAAT
>JAFPGA010000160.1 GCA_017423085.1 Paludibacteraceae bacterium
CAGCTGCAGATAGTAACGGAGGAATAAAAGCCTCATCCTGACGAAATCACCCGTAATGTGACAGCAAATCGCATTACGGGTGATGTCATTCTTATTACAGGTGCCAGTAGCGGAATGGGCTACGAGACCGCACGGATCCTTGCCGAGCAGGGACATCGTGTGTATGGTGCGGCACGACGCGTGCAAAAGATAGAGGAACTGTCGGAGTACGGTGTACAGGCACTCCCGTTAGATATCACAGACGAGGCTTCGATCATCGCCTGCGTGAAGGAGATCATTGCTCGCGAAGGACGTATCGATGTGCTGATCAATAATGCCGGATACGGCTATTTCGGAGCCATCGAAGATGTACCGATGGCGGACGCCAAGCATCAGTTTGAAGTTAATATTTTCGGCCTCGCGCGAATGACGCAAGAGGTGTTGCCGCACATGCGTAAACAGCACAGCGGGCGTATCGTGAATCTTGCCAGCGTGGCAGGACATGTGACACTTGCTTTCGGTGCCTGGTACAATGCTACCAAATATGCGCTGGAAGCGTTCTCCGACGCTCTTCGCATGGAGGTGAAGCCCTTCGGCATTGATGTCGTCATCATTGAACCCGGAGCGATTCGTACCGATTGGGGTATTATTGCAGCCGACCATCTGCGCGACTCGTCGAAAGGCGGCGCATACGAACAGACAGCTACCCGCATGGCGGAGGGCTTGCGCAAGTTATACCTGTCTAAGATACCTACCGACCCCAAAATAATCAGCCGTAAGATCGCCCGTGCTGCCGTTTGTCGTTGTCCGCGGACACGTTACCGTACCGGTCGCGGAGCCAAGTTCATGGTCTTCCTGCATACGATCCTTCCCGCTCGCTGGTGGGATGCAATAGTTGTAAGAGCAATGATGAAAATGTAAATCTTTCCGCTACTTTATCCGTTACTTTTGGGGTGGAATCCTTGCATATGTCAGATTTTTTTTGTACCTTTGCGGCAAAATTGTCGCAAACAGCAACGAAATATGAGAAAATCCGCTACTATATTGTTTTTACTATGGGCATATTCGCTGATAGCAGCTGTACCCGGGTATGTCAATCCAATCCTTCCGTACGATTATTCCGACCCGGATATCATTTGTGTAGGCGATACCTATCTCATGACTTCTTCGTCGTTTAGCAACGTGCCGGGCTTGCAGATCTTAGTCTCGAAAGACCTCGTCCACTGGTCTATCGAAGATGCCGCTATTCCGAACCGCTTGCCGGGATATAAAGAAGGAGATCCGGTGCTTGGTAATTTCGTCTGGGCACCTTCCATCCGCGAGCACAACGGACAATTGTATATTTTCTACGGGGATCCGGACCGCGGCATTTACTGTATACGCGGTCAACTGCACGCTTGGGAAGAACCTGTCTTGGTGATGCCCGGCAAAGGACTGATCGACCCGTGTCCGCTATGGGACGAGGACGGCCGTGTGTGGTTGGTTCATGCTTTGGCAGGAAGTCGGGCAGGCCTGAAGAGTGTGCTGCTGATGGCGGAACTGAACGAAGACGCACTAAGTGTCAAAACACCAAGTCGTATCATCTTTGACGGGCACGCAGAACATCCTACCTGCGAAGGTCCGAAACTGTATAAACGGAACGGATACTATTATATCATGCACCCGGCCGGAGGCGTTTCTACCGGCTGGCAAGTGGTGCAACGAAGTAAGAACATATACGGTCCGTATGAATGGAAAATAACTTTGTCGCAAGGCCATACAGCCGTTAACGGTCCTCATCAGGGAGGCTGGGTAGAAACGCCGGAAGGAGAGAACTGGTTCGTGCATTTTCAAGATGTCGGCGTAGCCGGTCGAATCGTTCATCTACAACCCGTACGCTGGATCGATGACTGGCCCGAGATGGGAAAAGACGGCGAACCGGTAGCTGAGTACGGCAAGCCTAATAAAAGCGAATACACGTGGATTAATTTCGCACGTCGGGATGAGTTCGATAGCACGGCTTTAGCCTTAGACTGGCAATGGGCCGGAGGATACATCGACCCCAAATGGTACTACTGCGATGCCCAAAATGGCCTCTTGCGGCTTTATAGCGCTCCGCAGAAAGAAGATGGTTTTATGCCGAACATGATCCTGCAAAAGATCCCTTCCGTTGCATTTACGGCCACAGCGCGTGTACGGTTCAAACCTTGTCCTGACAAGAAACTGGCAGGCGCGGAACAAGCCGGAATGATTGTTTTCGGACGCAAGATATTCACGCTTCAAGCCCCCGTTTCAGATGAATGGACGTACTTGCGCCTCACCATGAACGACCACCAACAAGGACAGTTCTATACCTCTTTGGACGGCCAACATTGGAGCAAATCCGGTGACGTCTTCCAAGCGGAAAAAGGTTACTGGACCGGCGCACAAATAGGTCTCTTCTGCACTCGAAGCAAATCCATCAACGATGCGGGTTGGCTCGATGTCGACTGGTTCGAAATAACAATAAAGTAAATGATGCGTTTTGAGTTGAATTGGCTGTCTATCGTGTTGATTTATTGGGCTGTAATCAACATTGTGACCTTCTTCCTGTACGGCATCGATAAGTGGAAAGCCAAGCGAACGAAATGGCGAGTGCCGGAAGCAACTTTGCTCTGGTGTGCTGCGTTCGGAGGCAGTATCGGTGCGCTATTAGGAATGAAAGCTTGGCATCATAAAACCTTGCATAAGAAATTCAGATATGGTGTCCCGGCTATCCTCATCGCCCAGATCTCGATGACAGCTGCGATTATTTACTATTACCTATAAACTACCAAACTATCCTCAAAAAAAGACACAACCCAATACTGGAAAAAGAAACTATTACAAATATGTCCAAACAATTACAAATACGCAACTCCACAGCTGAGTTCCTGATCTTCCAAGCCGAAGACAAAGCACAAGGCGTACAAGTCTTTTACAAAGACGAGACTATCTGGGCAACACAGAAAGCGATGGCTACGCTTTTTGATTGCTCAACAGATAATATTGGAGTGCACCTGAAGAACATCTTTGAGAGTGGCGAATTAGACAAAGATTCAGTTACCGAGAAAATTTCGGCAACTGCCGCAGACGGTAAGAATTACCTCACGCAATTCTACAAACTCGATGCCATCATCTCTGTCGGGTACCGCGTCAATTCACGCCGTGCAACCCAGTTCCGCCAGTGGTGTACAGCCGTGTTGCGCCAGTTCGCCATCCGTGGCTATGTCATCGACAAGAAACGTATGGAGAACGGAGCGTTCATCAGCGAGGATTATTTCGAGCACCTGTTGGCTGAGATTCGTGAGATCCGGCTCTCCGAACGGCGATTCTATCAGAAACTCACGGATATATACGCAACGGCTATCGACTACAATCGCGACGCGCCTACTACACGTGAGTTCTTCGCCAAAGTACAGAACAAAATGCACTACGCTGTCCACGGACAAACAGCAGCCGAACTGATCGTCTCACGTGCCAGTGCAGAGAAAGAGCACATGGGGCTGACCACATGGGAGAATGCACCGCACGGAAAGATTGTCAAACCCGATGTCAGCATCGCGAAGAACTACCTCAACGAAATGGAGTTGGAAGATATGGGTCGTCTGGTCAACTCTGTTTTGGATGCAGCGGAACGTATGGCTAAACGGCACATCCCGATGACGATGGAAGATTGGGCAAAGCGTATAGACATCATCCTCGAAGCCACTGATGACCGGATCTTAACAGATGCCGGCTCTGTCTCGCATGAGTTTGCTCAATCGTTTGCCGAAACGGAGTTCGAGAAATACCGCATCATACAAGACCGTCTTTTCGAATCCGACTTCGATTGCTTCGAGTTACCTACATTACCTTTCGACGAAGAGAAGTAAAAGATTATAATCCAAAACGCAAGATATAACAAAGGAACAAAATATGATCAAGACAACTGAACTTATCTGCACATCGCAGAGTTGGGATGGGGCGAGGCTGCCGGATTTTCCGCAAGGACAACCGGAACTGCGCGTGATACGCCTGGATTTTCCCGTAGGCGCCAAGACCGGATGGCATCACCACACCGTGGTCAATTACGGCATCGTGCAGCAAGGCGAGCTGACGATTGTGTGCGAAAACGGACAAGAGAAAACATTCCGCGAAGGTGAACCGCTGGTCGAAGTGATCGGTACCATCCATCGCGGCGAGAACAGAGGATCCAAACCGGTTATCCTCAATATGTTCTATTACTCATTGCCCGGACAAACGATCACTATCCAACACCCTGAGAAAGAATAACAACATGAACCGATCGGATTTTGAGATATTGAAAGAGAAGGTACACGGACGGGAGTTGGTGTACCTCGATAATGCGGCGACGAGCCAGAAGCCCCAGTGCGTAGTGGATGCCATCGTGGAGGCATACAGCCATTGGAACAGCAATATACACCGTGGTGTGCATCACCTCAGTCAGGTGGCCACCGGCAAGCACGAAGAGGCTCGCCAAGCTGTGGCGGATTTCATCGGCGCACGGAGTAAGGAGGAGATCATCTTCACCAAAGGCACAACGGACAGCATCAACGCGTTGGCGTTTTGTATTGGAGAGGTTACGGGTTATGGGTTACGGGTTACGGGTTACGGGAAGCCATATATCCAAGAGGGCGATGAGATCATCGTGAGCGGACTGGAACACCATTCGAACATCGTGCCGTGGCAAATGCTGTGTGAGCGCAAGAAAGCGGTGCTGCGGCATATACCCTTGCTGCCGGACTTATCGCTCGATATGGAGGCTTTTGCGGGCATGCTGAACGACAAGACACGGCTCGTCAGCGTGGCGCAGGTGAGCAATGTGTTGGGTACGATCCAACCTATAGAGGAGATCATCCGTCTGGCACATGAGAGAGGTATTCCCGTGTGCATCGACGGGGCGCAGAGCGTGCCGCATATGCCGGTGAACGTACAGGCACTCGATTGCGATTTTCTGGTTTTCTCCGGGCATAAAATGTACGGTCCAACGGGTATCGGTGTGCTGTACGGCAAGAAAGAATGGCTCGAACAACTGCCGCCGCATGAGGGTGGGGGCGAGATGATCAACCATGTGCGGTGGAGCGGCACGACCTACAATGAGTTGCCGTACAAGTTCGAAGCCGGCACGCCTAATTTTGTGGGCAGCTGGGCTTTGAAGACCGCTATCGACTATATCGGCGGCATCGGATGGGAGGCCATCGAGGCGCATGAGCGAGAGTTGACGGCGTACTGCGAGGAGCAATTAGCGGTTATGGGTGAGGGGTTACCGGTTACGGGTATCCGTATTTATGCCCAAGGGCGTCCAAAAGCCGGGGTGATCAGTTTCAATGTGTATAACGGCGAGGAGCTTATCCATCCGTTTGATATTGGCACGCTGTTGGATCAGCAGGGCGTGGCAGTGCGGACAGGACACCATTGCGCCGAACCGCTGATAGACGAGATAGGAGTGCCGGGCACAGTGCGCGTTTCGTTCGGTCTGTACAACGACAAGAACGACGTGGATGCGTTTATCGCCGCATTAACGAAAGCCGTCGGGATGCTTTCGTAGACCGCTGCGCTGAAAGACAAAGGACCGCTACGCTAAAAGACTAAAGACTAAACGGATTAGTGAAGCGTCAACAACTCATATTTTTTGCGCTGTGGGCAGTTATACTATCCGCATTTGCCGAGCCGTTGCGTATCGTGAGTTATAATGTAGAGAATTTGTTTCATCCGGAGAAGGACAGTATAAAGGATGACGGTGAGTGGACACCGGAAGGGGAGAAGCATTGGAGTTATGCGCGGTACAACCGCAAGGTGGAGAACATCGCACGGGTGCTGACTAACATAGGCGAGTGGGATGGGGTAGATATAGTGGGTCTGCAGGAAATAGAGAACGCGGCGGTAGTGAAGAAACTATGCTACACGCTGCGGCGGAACGAGTACGATTTTGTGCATTACGACAGTCCCGACCGACGAGGAATAGACGTGGCGTTGATGTATAAGAAAGCGCGGGTGGATACCATTGCCACAAGGGCGATAGCTGTCAATGGTGGAATGAGCGCTTCGCTCAATGGTGGATTGATTACGCGCGACATCCTCTACGTCTGCGCGAGGGTGAAAAATGACCCATCAAAGGTGCACGGGGATACCTTGCATCTTTTTGTCTGCCACTTGCCGAGCCAAAGGGGCGGAAAGGCAGAAACGGAATGGAAACGTGAAGCAGCCAAAGAGGTGCTGCAAAAGGCAGTAGATAGCGTGTTGGCAGTTTATCCGGACGCAAAGATCATCGTTATGGGGGATATGAACAGCGAGGAGTTAAGGGTGAAAGGGTTACAGGTTATAGGTTACGGGTTATCGGTTACAGGTTACGGGACGCATAAGTACCAGGGACGATGGGAGTGTATTGATCATTTCTATGTATCGGAAGCAATAGACAGCGTGTCGAACGCCTACGTGTACGACGCCGAATGGATCCAAGAACCAGATGAAAAATACCTGGGACTCAAACCCAAACGGACGTACAACGGTTTTACGTACCAGAACGGCTATTCCGACCATCTGCCCGTCATTCTGGACCTTCGTTAAAACCCTCTTTATTTTCC
>JAFPGA010000161.1 GCA_017423085.1 Paludibacteraceae bacterium
AAGTACATCGCCTTTGCCGGGCGGGATGAAGCGAGTTGGAGTGCGGACGATATTGCCTCCGAGCGAATCAGTTCGTGGTGGGCGATCTTCAAAGATCATTTTTGGTGGGGCGGGTTTCTGCTCTTTATCATTGTCTTCTTTCCCTTCATTCAGAAAAAAGGGCAAAACAGTAATTGGCCCTATACCTATATGCTATGGACGGTCATATCGATGCCGTTCTATATTCTGGACATGCTACAGTTCTGGCTGGCTAAACCATGGCGACCACTCGTGAAACGGAACCTGCTGAGAGATAAGTTCAAAAAGCCTGTGCGGATCTTCCTTCGCATCCTGCAATTCCCGCTTTATGTGGCGCTGTTTCCGCTTCGTTTGATCAATGCGGTGTATTATAATCTGCTGATTCACAATGTATATGAATGGTCAAACTACCTGCTGGAAGTGATCCAACCGTCCGATTCGAAAGAAGGAGCGGGAAATGTATTGAAATGGCTGGTCTTTCTGCCGATTCGTATCATTAAGTACCTACTCTACCACGGTTCGTTAACGCTCATCGAGAGCATCATCTGGACGGCAATAGACACCATCTTCCCTGCTGTCACACTTTATCACGGTACCGACAAAACAGCGGCAGATAACATGCTCTGCGACCCCAACCGGAATAAGCAGCGGCAGCGTTCGGCAGAACGGCGAACCGGTACGTGGACGGTAGGGGGCGGAAATTATGCGGGGGATGGTATCTATTTCGGTATCTTCCGCAAGACGCTCAAGAACTACCAAAGCGGTTCTGCTATCGTTGCACGCGTAACGACAGGCAGATCGATAGATACCATCCTGATGCCGGATTCGGTCTATAGCCACGCAGGTCTCCCGAATGCCAGTGCCGTTTCTAACTGGGGCTTGCGAAACGGCTATATATCAGGCGAATGGTGGCGTGCGGGTAATTGTAACTGGTGGGAGATCTGTATGTTCGACCGCAAGAACCGGTACAATGACAGTTGGCGCATCCGACCAATTTATGTCATCAACTACGGTTCCGGTATTATGCAGCGTGTACCCGGCGGCTCCGCTCACTGGCTCTTCCGCAAAATGGTGATACAGGACATCATATATTCACTCACACACCTGTTTTAATTTTGCTACCTGATTGCAAATAGATGATAACACGCTCGGAAAGCAAAATTTTGGAAAAAATAGGGTGACGGTTTGACGGTTTTGACAGTTTTGGTATAATGTGTACAAAATCAATAAGTTGTGTGTATTTTAAAGATGTGTTTTACAATATAAAACCGTCAAACCGTCATTGCCAAATCGTTGTCGGATACTATCCGACCTAATAGACGTTGTTATGGTTATCGCAAAAATGCGAGAAAAATGCAAGATGAGTAGGGAGAGGTAAGGGTGTGATTAGGTAGATGGTAGGACTAAAGTCTAGGATTACCTCGATAAGACTCCGACAATGCACCGTAAACACACCGTACAGCATATTTTATATGCCGAAAATGTGATTTGAACGATGCAGTTTTACTTTGCCGGCAAAAAATAACCCCAAAATTTGCACATGTGCAAAAAAAGCAGTATCTTTGCAGCGCAAAATTGCGAAAACATGAACGAATTGCGATACGATAAGGACGATTTGCAGGAAGCGCTGCGGGTGCTGCGGAACGGTGGGGTCATCGTCTATCCGACCGACACGGTGTGGGGCATCGGCTGCGACGCAACCAACGCTCAGGCGGTAGCGAAGATCTATGCGCTCAAGCAACGCGAGGACTCCAAATCGATGCTCGTGCTGCTGGACAACGCCGCCAAACTGGACTACTATGTCGAAGTGCCGGAAGCGGCAGAGATGCTATTAGGAGCCATCAGTGATCAGCCATCAGACGTCAGCGAGTCCAAACCGATGACCATCATCTACCCCAACGCGCGGCACTTGGCACCGAACCTGATCGCAGAGGACGGCAGTATCGGCATCCGGATCACCAACGAGCCGTTCAGCCAAGCCCTGTGCGCACAACTCAAACGACCTTTGGTTTCGACGAGTGCCAACATCAGCGGACACCCGACAGCCCGGTTCTTCCACGAGATAGAAGAGGCTGTCCTCAACGGAGCAGACTACGTCTGCCGGTTCAGACGGGACGATGAGACCCCTCACGAACCAAGCACAATCATCAAAGTCGAATCGGACAATTCGTTCCGAATCATCCGAAATTGAAGATTGGAAATTGGAGATTGAAGAATGACCCTACGACGGAAGCAACAAATATTATACATCATCGCGGACCTCATCAGCAGTGAGCTGGTGTGGTTGTGTTTCTTGGGCTTCCGCTGGATGGCGTACGAAGGGCGCGTGGGTATCCTCGAAGACGTGCTCATTCCGGCGTTTGACTTCCGGCTGCCGCTGATTATCTATCCGCTGGTGTGTCTGCTCATCTATTACCTGTCGGGCTACTACCTGCGTCCGTTCCAGAAACCGATCTGGCGGGAGTTGCTACGGACGTTCTTCTCGGCGGCTGTCATCGCGCTGCTGTTCTTCTTCATCATCATCATTGATGATGAGGTTGCTTCGTACACCAATTATCTGGTGTCGCTGGCGGTGTTGTTCGGCTTGCAGTTCACCCTCAGTTACCTCCCGCGTCTGACCATCACCTTGCTGTCCCGTCGCCGCGGAGTGATGCGTTCGCACACCGTGCACTCGATGCGCGAAGCGGAACAACTCAAAGCCGGAGAACAGGACGAAGTGATTATCGACCTGCCGCAGGGGTACACCGACCGCGAACTGTACGAACTGGTAGCACGCCTGTACCCGCTCTCGTGCGAGATCAGTATGGTGCCGCGCGTGTACGACATGCTCACCGGTGCCGCACGTATCGGACAGATCGACCGCCCGTCGCTCATCCGCATCACCGAGCACCACATGACCGATGCCGAACTGTGTATCAAACGGGCGTTCGACATCGTCGCCTCAGCACTCGGACTGATCGTCCTCTCGCCGCTGCTGGCACTCATCGCACTGCAGGTCAAAATCAGTTCGAGAGGTCCTGTCCTCTATTCGCAAGAACGCATCGGCTTATACGGTCTGCCGTTCCGTATCTATAAGTTCCGCACGATGATTGACCACGCGGAAGCAGAGACCGGTCCGCAGATAACAGCCGACAACGACCCGCGTATCACCCAACTCGGACACTGGCTGCGTAAGTACCGTCTGGACGAACTGCCGCAGCTATGGAACATCCTGCGTGGAGACATGTCCATCGTCGGACCGCGACCTGAGCGGGCGTTCTTCATCAAGCAGATCATGGCGGAAGCACCGTATTACTGTCTGCTGTACAAAGTGCGTCCGGGTCTCACCAGCTGGGGTCCCATCCGCGTCGGCTACACCGATACAATGGAGAAAATGATCGAGCGACTCAACTGCGACATCGTCTATGTGGAGAACATGTCGCTGCTGCTCGACATCAAGATACTGTTCTTCACCATTGGAGTGATCCTCCGCGGAAAAGGAAAATGAAATACGACGAATCGATACAAAAAGCAGAAGAGATCATCGGTCAGTTGGAAGCTGCCGATGCGCTGAGCATGGACGAATACAAACGCCGTGCGGCTGAAGCCGAGGCGCTGCTGCGTCAATGCAAAGCAGAACTGGAAGGCACGCTCTGATGCCTACAGCGACCCGATAGCCAGACAGACCAGTCCGGCACAGATACCCAACATGCACAGCAGCTTGGTCAGCGGGTCTTTCTCCTTCAAGAGCAACAATCCGTAGGCAAAGCCTATCACAGCACCTCCGCGTCGGATGGTGCTCACTACCGCGATCAACGAATCCGGATCGCGCAAAGCCAGCATATAGACATTATCAGAGATAATGAGAAACACCGAGATCAGCAGAATAGGCAGCAGACCGGACAGCTTGGACGGCTCGGGTCGCCGATGATGCCTGACACAATCGATAGTCCACACCATCACCATCATCACCGCCTGATAGATCGTGTAATAGACCTGCACGGCGTTATGGTCATACCGGCGCATCAGGTACTTGTCATACAACCCCGAACAAGCACCAATCAGGATCGCCAGCGCCAAGGCGAGGTAGTATTTATTGGTGATTTGTGATTGGCTATTGGTGATTGTTTTCTTGTTTTTGAACGAGAAAATGAAGATGGTACCGATGGCGAGACAGACACCTATCCACTGCCAGGTGTTAAGCCGTTCGCCGAAGATCAACAGCGCGCCGACCAGCGTCCACATCGGGCGGGTCGCTTGCATCGGACTCACCACCGAGATAGGCAGATGCTTGAGCGATATATACGCAAAGATCCAACTGCTGAGCACAATGACCGACTTGAGCACCGTGAACAAATGCGCCTTTCCATCCAGCGTCGGCACATAGAACGGCGTGCCGGTCATCAGCTCCGGACAACACCGCGACAACAGCAGCGGAACAGCAAGCAGACACGCCGAGAAACAGACACTGAGTGTCAGTACATCAATCACCCGGTGATCCCGCAGCGCGACCTTCTTGCTGATGTCATAGAACCCCAGACACAGCGCCGATATGAATGCTAAAATCGTCCACATAGTCCAAAAAAGCGTGCAAAATTAGTGAAATTCTTGCACATATCAAAATATTTTTGTAATTTTGCAGCCGATTTTTGAAAAACGATAATTTTATGTTACAAGAAATACTTGCAATTACCGGCAAACCGGGTTTGTACAAATTAGTGAGTCGCGGCAATAACATGCTGATTGTGGAGAGTCTGGTGGACGGCAAACGTATGCCGACGTACGCACGCGACAAGATTGTAGCACTGAGCGATGTATCGATGTACACCGATGCAGACGACATCGCCTTGAGCGAAGTGCTGACCTCTGCCGGCAAGAAAGAAGGACTCAAAGCTGTAGCTTTTGATCCTAAGAAAGCAAGCAATGCGGAACTGCAAGCATGGTTTGACGAGGTGCTGCCCAACTGGGACCGCGACCGCGTTTATCCGTCCGACATCCGCAAACTCATCCAATGGTACAACATCCTCATCAACGCAGGAATCACCGATTTTTCTGTGGAGGAAGAAAAAGCTGAAAACTGAAAGCTGACAGCTGAAGGCTGACAAGTGCTCCTAAGGGAGATCATCGATAGCATAGAATCTGTAGCGCCACGGAGTGCCCAGGAAGCTTGGGATAACTCGGGAATGCAGGTAGGTGACACAGGACGCGACATTCAGTCCGTTCTCTTGACCACAGACGTTACGACTGATGTGGTCGATGAGGCTATTATGCACGGTTGTGACCTCATCATCTCGCATCATCCACTTCTCTTTCACGGACTGAAGCAGGTCTGCGGTCAGACACCGCAAGCCCGCATTGTGCATATGGCGATCAAACATGACATCGCTATCTATTCGGCACACACCAGTCTGGACAGCGTCATCGGCGGTATCAACACACGGCTGGCAGATAAGTTAGGGATAACGGATTACAAGATGTTAGCCGTCAGCCATCAGCCGTCAGAAGTCAGCTCTCAAACCGGTCTCGGCATCATTGGCACACTGCCGCAGCCGATGCGCTACGAGGACTTCATCACGCACGTACGCGAGACATTAGACTGTACGTACGTGCGCTACACACGCGCGGCAAAGGACACGGTGCGGACTATCGCCCTGTGCGGAGGCAGCGGAGCGGAGTTCATCGGTGAAGCGATCGCGCAAGGCGCAGATGTCTATCTCACCGCCGACTGCAAGTACCATGAGTTCCAGGACGCAGACGGACAGATCGGACTCATCGACATCGACCACTGGATCTCCGAACGTCATGCACGAGACATCTTCCGCGACATACTCGCACCACTCGGAGTACAATGCTTCATCAGCGAGTCCGACAGGACGCCGATACAAATTAAAAATTAAGAATTAAAAATTAACAATTATAGTATGGCAAGAACAAAAGAA
>JAFPGA010000162.1 GCA_017423085.1 Paludibacteraceae bacterium
AGAGAAGATAAAGAACATACCCGAGCTGGAGAGCTACGCGGTCGTTAACGGCTACGGTATGATGTCCAACAGTTCGGCAAGTAGCTACGCGACGCTCATCGTCCGTCTCAAGAACTGGGCCGACCGACCGGGCATGAACCACATCATCGAACTGGTCTATACCCGTTTTGCACTGGACTGCCAGGAGATCAAGAATGCGGTGGTCATCCCGTTCCAGATGCCGCAAGTACCGGGCTACGGATCCAGTAACTCGGTCAACCTGGTGCTGCAAGACACGCAGGATCGCCCGATGTCGGAGTTCAATGCCGATGCGACGAAGTTCATTGCCAAACTCAACGAACGTCCGGAGATCATGATGGCGATGAGTACCTACTCGGAGCGCTTCCCCAAATACGAAGTGAACGTGGATGCAGCGCAGTGTGACCGCGCCGGCGTCACCCCCGCAGCCGTACTCAACACCCTGGGCTCCTACTGCGGTGGTGCGTATGTGGGTAACTTCAACCAGTTCGGTAAGGTCTATCGTATCATGGCAAATGCCGCCCCCGAATACCGTCTCGACCCGTCCAGTCTCCATAATATATTCGTGCGCGTACGCGGTGGTAAGATGGCTCCTATCTCCGAGTTCGTGACCCTCAAAGAGATCGTCGGATCGGCTTCCGTGGAGCACTTCAACCTGTTCCAGTCCATCACCTGCGGTGTGATGTGCGCCAGCGGCTACTCGGAGGGTGATGCGCATAATGCCATCCGCGAAGTGTTTAAAGAAACGATGCCGGCAGGGTACACGTATGAGTACGGCGGCATGTCGCGTGAGGTGGAAGAGACCGCCGGCAGCAATGCGACCGCACTGATCTACCTCGTCTGCGCGATCCTCATCTATCTCATTCTGGCTTCGCTCTACAACAGTTGGTTCACTCCGTTTGCCGTGCTGCTATCTGTACCGTTCGGTCTGATGGGTTCGTTCGGCGTGACTTACCTCGTCTCGCTGCTGCACTTACCGGGCATGGAGAATAACATCTACCTGCAGACCGGTGTGATCATGCTTATCGGTCTGTTGGCTAAGACCGCGATCCTCATCACCGAGTTCGCGTCCGAGCGACGTGCGCAGGGTATGAGCATCCGCGACGCTGCGTTTGCTGCCTGTGAGGAACGTCTGCGTCCTATCCTCATGACCGTGGTGACGATGATCGCCGGAATGATCCCGCTCATCATCGCCGGAGGTGCCGGTGCGAACGGTAACCGCGTGCTCGCTTTAGGCGTGACAGCCGGTATGGCGGTCGGTACGCTGGCACTGCTGTTCGTCGTTCCCGCGTTCTTCATCGTCTTCCAAACCCTACATGAGAAGTTCCAAGGGAACGCACCGGTAGAAGCCGCTCCCATAGAAGCAGAGCCGGCAGCACCCAAGCCTCGCAAGGCAAAAGCCAAACTGCCTGTCATCGTGCTCATCGCGATGAGCACCGTGCTGATGTCGAGTTGCGGTATCTACGGTAAGTACCATTCGCAGACAGAGGTGGACAAGAACCTGTACGGCACGACGGAAGAGGTCACCGTTGCGCAAGCAGACAGTTCAATCGCCGCTATCAGTTGGCGTGAGTTCTTTGCCGACCCGCTGCTGCAACAACTGATTGACAGCGCCTTGTCGCGTAACACCGACCTAAACTCGGCACGCATTGCCATCGAGCAGTCGCAAGCATCCCTCAAAGCGTCCAAACTGGGCTACCTGCCGTCCTTCACGCTGGCACCGCAAGCCGGCTACAGCGGTAACATCAGCAGCAGCTCTTGGGTGCCCGTCTATAACGTGCCGCTGCAGATGAGCTGGGACATTGACCTGTTCGGCACCAACGTCAATCAGGTGCGTAAGTCCAAAGCCATTGTACAACAGGCTGAGTACCGTCAGAAAGCGGTGCAGGCGAACCTGATCTCCACCGTGGCACAGCAGTACTACACCCTGCAGTTGTTAGACCGCGAACTGGAGATTCTGCTCTACACCGACAGCCTGTGGAACATCTCTCTCGAGACCCAGCGTGCGCTGTTTGAAAACGGCAAAGCCTACTCCACCTCGGTCAATCAGATGGAGAACTCGTATCTCAATGTCAAGACACAGATCGTGGATGTGCGCCGTCGTATCCGCAGCACGGAGAATGCTATTTGTCAACTGCTTGCCATCACGCCGCAGACCATTGAGCGCAGCGCGTGGAGCAGTTACGAACTACCGGAGAGCGTCAGCACCGGTGTGCCGGCACAGCTGTTAGAGAACCGCCCGGACATCCGGATAGCTGATCAGGCTCTGGCGGAAGCGTTCTACAACACCAATGCCGCACGCTCCGCGTTCTTCCCCAAGATTTCGCTGCAAGGCGTATTGGGTTGGGGCAATAACAACGGTGTGATCGCCAACCCGGGTGCGCTACTGTTCAATGCACTCGCATCCCTCACACAACCTATCTTTGCACAGGGCAGACTGATCGCACAACTACGCATCAGCAAACTGGCACAGGCAGACATGCAGCAGAAATATGTGCAGACGGTCATCAATGCCGGCAATGAGGTCAACGAAGCACTCGCTGACTGCCAGGCAGCCAAAGAGAAAGACAGCTACTACAAACGTCAGGTGGAAGTGCTGCAAGACGCTTCTGCCGGCACCCGTGAACTGATGGATGCCGGTAAAGCCAATTATCTGGAAGTGCTGACTGCGCAGGAGACCTTGCTCTCTGCACAACTGAATGAAGCGATCAACCTCTACGAAGGTTCGCGTGCGTTGATAGCCCTGTATATCGCCCTCGGTGGTGGTGCAGAGTAATACAAGTTGTATGTTTTAGATTGGTTATAAACTGCCATTTTGTCAGTCGAAGTGCTTTTGGCGCGGAAATTGAAAAATGAAAAGTGAAAACTTTATGCAGAATTAATAACAATCTAAAACATACAACTATGAACAACAATTCCAACAACAATGAGAACCTGAAGAAGTTCGCCATCAACCTCTGTGAGCGGGCTCGGGAAGGTAAATTAGACCCCGTCATCGGACGTGATGACGAGATACGGCGTGTGCTGCAGATTCTGTCGCGGCGTACGAAAAACAACCCTATTCTGATCGGAGAACCGGGTGTAGGTAAAACCGCTATAGCCGAAGGGCTGGCGCATCGTATCGTGCGCGGAGACGTGCCGGAGAACTTGAAAAAGAAACAAATCTACTCCCTGGACATGGGTGCCCTCATTGCGGGTGCGAAGTACCAAGGTGAGTTCGAGGAACGTCTGAAAGGCGTGGTGAACGAAGTAGTCGCTGCTGCGGGTGAGATCATCCTCTTTATCGATGAGATACACACGCTGGTAGGTGCGGGTAAGAGTTCGGGAGCGATGGACGCTGCCAACATCCTCAAACCGGCATTGGCAAGAGGTGACCTGCGCGCCATCGGTGCTACAACGCTGGACGAGTACCAGAAATACTTCGAAACCGACAAAGCGCTGGAGCGGCGATTCCAGAAAGTGATGGTGGATGAGCCGGATGAGGCTGCAACCATCTCTATTCTACGTGGTCTGAAGGAACGCTACGAGACCCACCACAAGGTACGTATCAAAGATGATGCAATCATCGCTGCCGTCAGTCTCTCGGCACGGTATATCACAGACCGTTTCCTGCCGGACAAAGCGATTGACCTCGTGGATGAAGCAGCTGCCAAACTGCGTCTGGAGGTGGACAGCAAGCCGGAAGAGATAGATACACTCGACCGTCAGATCAAACAATTGGAGATTGAGCGGGAGGCGGTCAAACGGGATAAAGACGAGGCGAAGTTGTCAGCTATCAGTAGTCAGTTATCAGAGTTGAAAGCCAAAGCCGACGAACTGAATGCACGGTGGAACAAAGAGAAAGGCTACGTAGCCACCATCCAGAACGAGAAAGCACGTATCGAGACACTGAAGCATCAGGCGGAGGTGGCAGAGCGGGAAGGTGATTACGGCAAGGTGGCAGAGATACGCTACAGCCAGATACCGGCATCCGAAGCCAACATCAAGAACGCGCAAGAGGCGCTGCACGCCATCAGCAACGAGGCACTGATCAAAGAAGAAGTTGATGAAGACGATATCGCGGAAGTAGTAGCCCGTTGGACAGGTATTCCTGTAGCAAAGATGATGCAATCCGAGCGCGACAAACTGCTGCACTTGGAAGAAGAGTTGCACAAACGGGTCATCGGTCAGAACGAAGCGATTGAAGCGGTGAGTGATGCGATCAGACGTTCGCGTGCCGGGCTGCAAGACCCCAAACGACCCATCGGCAGTTTCATCTTCCTTGGCACAACGGGTGTGGGTAAGACCGAGTTAGCCAAAGCGCTGGCAGACTACCTGTTCGACGACGAGAACATGATGACGCGTATCGATATGAGCGAGTACCAGGAGAAATTCAGTGCGACACGACTCATCGGTGCGCCTCCGGGATACGTAGGCTACGACGAGGGCGGTCAGTTAACCGAAGCGATTCGTAGAAAACCCTACTCCGTAGTCCTGTTCGACGAGATCGAGAAAGCGCACCCCGATGTATTCAACGTGCTGCTGCAAGTACTGGACGACGGTCGTCTGACGGATAACAAAGGACGTGTGGTCAATTTCAAGAACACCTTGATCATCATGACCTCTAACCTCACGGAAGAGCAATTGCGTGCTTCTGTCCGTCCGGAGTTCATCAACCGTATCGATGAGATCATCCACTTCAGCGAACTGAGCGAGAGTGACATCAAAGCCGTAGTCGGTCTGCAGATCAGCCGCATCCATAAGATGCTTGAAGGTCAGGGAATAGACCTGCGTGTAACGGATGATGCCATCGATTATATCGCCAAAGAAGGCTACGACCCGCAGTTCGGTGCACGACCTGTCAAACGTGCTCTGCAACGACTGGTTCTCAACGAACTGTCGAAACAGATCATCGGCGGCAAAGTCGATTCATCGAAACCGGTGATCGTAGAACTGAAAGACGGTGAACTGACGTTCCGGAATTAACGAATGAACGAGTTAACGAATTAACGGTTCGGGGTGAGGGTCATCCAATCAACATCCAAGTAGCCGGCGTCATTAATGGGTTGGCGGTCACGAACGGAGTAAAAACCAATCTTGGCACCAATCCATTCGCCGGCGACAGCCTGGAAATCGGATACTATCAATTCCCATGAACGATTATCACGCGACAGATAGAACTGACACTTCTGCGTCTTGTCCACTACGACGCGCACATACCACCACTGCCTACCCCCCGGGATGGGCAGTGTTTTTGATTGACGTCCGTGCACGATAATACCCGCTTCTTCATGCGCGGCATTCTTGGGGTTGGGTGTGAAACGAAGACGCGCTTCGAACGTGAAGGCCGTGTTCGCCGGAATCTTACGCAACAGCAGATTAGACGCTGTCTGCACGGTGTCACACGGATACGTGAACAGGCGCAGGAAAGACGAATCGGCATGACAGAAGGCGTATTGCACTTTCTTGTTGCCGCTCCACTGCCATTCAGGTGCAATCGAATAGGTGTCAAACTCATCCCGTACCGCTTGCACTCGGGTGGAGATTTCATCATTGCCCACCGTTTTCATCGGCAGCCCTTCATCACCGATCACCGGCCAGCCTTTATGCCATCTGAGCGGCTGCAGATGCACGATACGTCCTGCCGCACCTACGTCCTGGAAATGCCAGAACCAGTTCTCGACCCATGCACCTTGGTGCGGACCATTGATTTTTGTCTTGCCTTGCTTGAGCACTTTCTCCACTTCGTACGGACCGTAAGGCGATTTGCTGCGCAGACATAATTGCCAACCGGTTGACACGCCACCTGCCGGGCAGAAGATGTAGTAATAGCCCTTCTGCTTATAGAACTTCGGTCCTTCCACCGTAGGGTTGGACGGATGTCCGTCAAAAACCAGTTGGTCCTCTTTGATGACCGAAAGACCATCCGGCGCCAGTTCGCAGACTGCCAAGGCCGATTTGAACCCGGCACGGCTTCCGGCGAACGCATGCACCAGGTAACAACGACCGTCATTATCCCACAGCGGACAAGGGTCAATCAGCCCTTTGCCGCGCTTGACCAGCACTGCCGGCTCCCACTGGCAGGGGATAGCATCCGTCTTCGCCGAACGGATACAGAAAATACCGATATCCGGGTCGCCGTAATAGATATAGAAACGTCCTTGATAGAAACGGATAGACGGAGCCCATACACCTCCACCGGCAGGACAAGCATCCAGATGACCATACCCCGGGATGGTGTCCGGCAAAGCAGCATCCACAATCTTCCACTGAATACCATCATCCGATGCCAAAATCTGCAGACCGGGGATACAAGCGAACGAACTATAGGTCATATAGTACTTACCCAAACGTATCACATCCGGATCCGAATAATCGTACGGAAGAATCGGATTGGTGAAAGCGGATAAAGGCGAAAGGCTAATGGTTAAAGGCGAAAGACTAATAGCCAAAATCAATAACAGACGTTTCATAGTTATTTATTTTTAAGAATGATCCATATGATGACCGGCGCGCCGAAAAGGGCGGATACGGTAGAGATAGGCATGGGGTACGTGAAGAGCGAACACAACACATCGCAGACCAGCAACAGACAGGCACCGATGAGCGCGGAGGCCGGAACGGTGATACGGTGGTTGGACGAACTGAACAGCCCTCGTGCAATGTGCGGAACAGCCACACCGATAAAGGCAATTGGTCCACAGAAAGCAGTTACTCCACCCGCTAACAGACCCGTAGCCAACACAATAAAGAGCCGCGTGCGCGATACGTTGATACCTAAGCCGCGGGCATAATCTTCGCCCAAGAGCAGACCGTTAAGCGGCTTGAGCGCCAAGAGCACAAAGAGCGTTCCTAATAACAATATAGGCAGCAACATCTGCATGTCGCTCCACCCCACACTGCTGAGCGAGCCAAGCGTCCAGACTATGAACAGCTTGAGCGCATCGGGATTCGCGAAGTTCTGCAGCACACTGACCAAGGCACCGGCTATCGAGCCGAACATCATACCCACAATAAGTAGGCTGACATTGCTCGTCACACGACGACTGACCGCCAGCACAAGAAGAAGCACCAAGATAGCGCCGATACAGGCGGCGACGGGCAGACCTATTGATAAAAGTGGAAAGTGGATAGTGGAAAGAACTCCGCCCAACATCGTCAACATCGCTACGCCTAACGACGCACCGGACGAGACACCCAAGGTATAAGGACCGGCTAAGGGATTGCGAAAAAGGGTTTGCATGATCAATCCGGCTACAGACAGGGACGCACCCGCCAAAATAGCGGTAACAGCCTTGGGCAAACGGATAGCATGAAGAATATTACGGTCCATCGGAGACAGGTCGCCGAACGGCCAGATCCACACACTGCCGCTGCATACATCCAAGGCAAAAAAGAGAACTAAAATAATGCCCAAGAGTGCAAATATGATGCTATTTCTCTTCAAATCGGCTACAAAATTAGTAAAAATTTTGCATATGTGCAAAAAAAGCAGTACCTTTGTGCGTTTTTTTTGAATTAGGAATTAAAAATACGTATTATAAATGTCTGTACACGTACAAAATACCCGCATGACGACAGCCAAACTGCGTCAGATGAAGGCTAACGGCGAGAAGATCGCTATGTTGACCAGTTATGATTTTACGCTTGCTTCCTTGGTGGATGAAGCCGGTATTGATATGCTGCTTGTAGGCGACAGTGCCAGCAATGTAGTTTGCGGCAATGCGTACACGCTCCCTATCACGGTCGATGAGATGATTTTTCTCACCAAAGGTGTCGTGCGCGCCGCGCAACATGCGCTCGTGGTATGCGACATGCCGTTCGGCAGTTATCAGGTGAGCGAAGAAGAGGCGGTACGCAACGCGATTAAGATACTAAAAGAGAGCGGTTGTGATGCCGTGAAGTTGGAAGGCGGCGAAGAGATACTGCCGGCTGTTCGTCATATGATTCAAGCCGGTGTACCGGTAATGGGGCATTTAGGCTTGACCCCGCAAAGTGTGAACCAGTTCGGCGGTTATGGTCTGCGCGCCAAAGAAGAGGCAGAAGCCGAGAAACTGCTGCACGACGCCAAGTTATTGGACGAAGCGGGCTGTTTTTCCATTGTACTGGAGAAAATCCCTGCGGCTTTAGCCGCCAAAGTGACCAAAGCAGTCAGTTGTCCGGTGATCGGTATCGGTGCCGGCAACGGATGCGATGGACAAGTGCTGGTTCTGCACGACATGCTGGGTCTCAATCAAGGATTCAAACCGAAGTTCCTGCGCCATTTCGCACACCTGGCAGAAAACGTCAAGAACGCTGTGGACGAGTACATCAATGCCGTGAAGGATAGCAGTTTCCCGAATGCGGAAGAGGCGTATTAAAGATGAAAGATGAATAAAAAAAGAGGCTCGCGCCTCTTTTTTTATGCCATCATGGCTTCTATCTTCTGAGCTATCTCATCTTTGTATCGATTGCCCGTCTCTGGGTTGATCGGCAGTGCGCCGAAATCGATGGTGATGAACGGATAGTTACTGTTGGAAGTAACAAGTTTAAGATCCTTGCGGCCCTGACGAACCTCCATAATTTCACTGAACGGAATAACGATTCCTTGCACGAAAAGCATACCCGTTTCTTTGTTCGCCAACACATTGCGTCCAACGAGTATATCATGCTGATACCAAATCTCGTAATTGTCGCCAAGTGCCTCCTGAATCATTGCTTGTGCTTTGGGATTCAAGTCTGCTGCTTCTTTTCTCCACTGCTCACGCTGCTGCTCTCGTTGTGCAGCCGCCTCACGCACATGCTCCTCGTTTGCATTCACGTACTCATCAATGCTTGCCACATAATCTCGAGCCTTGGCAAACAAGCCACAGAGCACCAACAGGTCTGTCAAAATCACTACGCCCGGATAAATCAAAGTGGAATAATAATTGCTAGTTCCCTTGATTAAAAACGGAATAGGGATATACGCCAATGCCAACAAAATACCGATGTACAATAAAATACGACATTTGTTGTGCGAATGACGAATAGCATGCATAGTCTGTTCGCGCGTCACCTCACGAACCACTTTCAAGCGGTCCTTAGCATCGAACCACTGCCATACCAGGAAAAACGAAACAAGCGTTAATCCGATGATGACGAAAAGAAATGCGTAAAGTAAAAGATCCAGTGTCATATGTGTATTATTTTAAAGGTTATAATGAGCCTATTTTAAAACTCGGTGCAAAGATACACATTTTTTTTGAGATACACAACCATTTTGATATGTTTTACAACATATTTTGCTCTTTTTCTTGCGTATTTGTGAAATTTTTAGTATCTTTGCACAAAATTTGAAAATCAAATATTAAAATTTATCCCTATGACAACACAAGAGATGCAAGCTGCATTTGAGCAAGCGTACGGTCACAAGGCCGAGAAAGTATTTTTTTCCCCGGGTAGAGTAAACTTAATCGGTGAGCACACCGATTACAACGGTGGATGTGTGTTTCCTTGCGCACTGAGTTTCGGCGCATGGCTGTTGATCGCCAAGAACGAGGACAAGGTGCTTCGTTTCCGTTCGCTGAATATGCCGCAGGTATATGAGATTGCAATTGATGCCATCGCCCCTCAGCCGGACAGAGCCTGGTGTAACTATGCACTCGGGTGCATTGAGATTATTGCCCGTCGTCATCCGGAAGCAAAGTTGAGCAGCGGATATGACCTGCTCTACTATGGCAATGTACCTGCCGGTGCCGGTCTGAGCAGCAGTGCAGCGATGGAAGTGGTAACAGCGCGTGCGTTCACGGAAGAGATGGGTTGGAAGGATGCGGATGATAAGAAATACCGCACGGAGTTGGCACTCATCGGCCAGGCGTGCGAGCATGAGTACGCAGGTGTGATGTGCGGTATCATGGATCAGTTTGCGAGTGCACAGGGAAAGAAAGACCATGCGATATACCTCAACTGCGACACGCTGGAGTTCGAGCATGTGCCGGTCAAATTAGAGGGCATCAAAGTGGTAATTACCAATACTCACAGTCCGCACCACTTGGACAGCGGTGCGTACAACGACCGCGTGCGTCAATGTAAGACGGCAGTGGAGCAAATCAACAAAGTGAAGCCGATTAAGTTCCTGGCTGAGTTAACGGAAGAAGACTGGAAAGAAGTGGAAGGCGCTATCACCGACCCAATCGCTTACAAGCGTGCGCGCCACGTGGTAGGCGAAGTGGCAAGAACCGCCGCTGCCGTAGAGGCATTGAAGAAAGGAGAGATCGCTTACTTCGGTGAGTTGATGACCGCAAGCCATGTATCGCTGCGCGACGATTATGAGGTGACCGGTCCGGAACTGGATGCGTTAGCAGAAGCCGCTTGGCAAGTAGAAGGTGTGCTCGGTAGCCGAATGACCGGTGGCGGTTTCGGCGGTTGTACGGTCAGCCTGGTAAAAGA
>JAFPGA010000163.1 GCA_017423085.1 Paludibacteraceae bacterium
ACCATTTGTAGTTATAGTCAATAGTCGTTTTGAACGAGTGTTTGTTGCGGTACTTGAGGTACTTGGAGTCATTGGACTTATTCTTCATCTGCAGCGGGTCGGTATAGGTCTTCTCCTGCTCGATGCGCGCCGCATTGTCCAAGTCTTCCGGCTCGGTAAACGTGTAACCGATGGAGTAACGGAGCGACATGTCTTTCTTTATATCCACCATACCGGCGGTGCTCACTTCGGCTCCGTATATACGTGCGTGACCGACGTTGACAAACTGCGCACCAATACCGATGCCGGCACCCGCCAGCGACTTGGTCTGCATGATGCCGTCTATCATCGTCTGCATCTCGTCCATTACGTCGTACATAGAATTGATCATCGAGTAATCGGAGTTACGGAACAAACCGAACTGGTACTCAATCATATTCCGATACTCGGTGTAGAACAGCGCGACATCCAGCGTACCGGAGACGGGACCGAACTTATAAAGTTGCTTATAACCCAATTCGGCATTGAAACCCGACTCGGGTTTGATATCATGGTTCGGATAGACACCTACTCCACCTATATCCTTGCGAGCGAACTTCTCCGTGATAGACGGATTGCGGTAACCTTGGCCGAAACTGGCACGCAGAAATCCGGCTTTGTATATCTCCCAGTTCAGACCGGCACGGAATACAGGACGCACCGGACAGAGCCAGTTACCCAGTTGGATATTCGCCTCCTTGTATCGGTCGTCCATGCGGTAATACTCCAGACGCATACCTGCACTGAGTGACAGGCGGTTGGCGATGCGGTGGTCGTACTGGATATAGGCAGCCAGGTTATCCGTATGGTGTGTACCCGTGATATTCGCCGTATTAGTAATATGGTTCCAATTGATACCAGTGGTCAGTCGCACACCGGAGTTCCATTGCTTGGCGAACTGGTAGTCAATATAGCCGTTGTACGTTAATTCCGGACGCGTAGGTGCATCTTCAGCCATCAGTGCCAGCACATAGGCGGCTGCGTCTTGCATTTCAGCCACAGTACCGGTGTACCCCAGCCCGTTCTGAACCAAGTCTATTCCGTTCACCACTGCGTCCAGCCACTGCTCATTCGAAACAGGCACTGCCACATCTTTGAACGTCACAAGCAACGCATCCGGCAACTCCATACCACCGTCCATATAGCTCTTGATCTGGTCAATGTAACCTTGACATTTCTCCAAGTCAAAACTGGTCAGGCCCCATTTAACCAGATCCTCCGTGCTCATACCGGCAGAAGGGATAGTCAGGTTATCCGAAGTCAGGTAAAACCGCGTACGCAGTTTATGCGATATGCCGCGCTCTGTGTCATCGTAGTTGAAGAAGGGGTCAATATTAAAATTATGCTCCTTGCGTCCCATATTCGTCAGAGGCGAAGGATGAATCGGGTCTTTGGGGCTGCGCCAGATAAAGAAATCGCCGTAGCGGTTGGCTACGTAGTTCATGTTAATACCCATATTCAGGTACTTGTTCTCCGGCATCGGCATATGATACGTCATGTTTCCGCCAAAACGCACACGGTCATTGAAACCCTGCTCGCGGAAGCCTTCATCCTTGAATCCGCTGATAGCCGCCGACACATCAAAGTCACCCATTCGGCGTGAATGCGAAGCCTCAGCACCGTAGTACAGCGGCAGACGCGCACCCGTATATTTGTAGTTCGTGTAGTTGTCATAAATACCGACGTACGCCGACAG
The DNA here is from genome assembly GCA_017423085.1 of Paludibacteraceae bacterium. Taxonomy (GTDB): domain Bacteria; phylum Bacteroidota; class Bacteroidia; order Bacteroidales; family Paludibacteraceae; genus Colicola. The sequence goes on from JAFPGA010000163.1 coordinate 1,715, forward strand.
T
>JAFPGA010000164.1 GCA_017423085.1 Paludibacteraceae bacterium
AAAAGAAGGTCGCAATGCTCTAAAGCGGCCTTTTTGCTATGTTCGGTTCACTACTTTTTTCTTACGGTGGACTAACTCATTCGTATATGAAAATCAGCAAAATGTGGGTTTTGTACATGCAAAATCCACTACTTTTTGCGTGCACGCTATTGCGTATGTGAAAAAAAAGTAGTAACTTTGCATCGTTTTTAGAAAACAGATATCATGAAAAATTAACAATCCGATACGTATGAAGAGTATTCGATTTTTCTCCATTCTAAGCATTCTGCTATGTATCGTCTTGTCGGTCCGGGCGCAGGTTAGTGGCGTTGTTGTGGATAACACAGGTGAGCCGCTAATCGGTGTGAACGTTATGGTTAAAGGTACGACCATAGGAACGATTACAGATTTTGACGGCAATTTTGCCATTGATGTAGCCCCTCCGGCTACGATTGTAGTCAGTTACATGGGCTATGACACGAAAGAGTTGGAAGTGGTTGGCAGCGAACCTGTCAACATCACTCTTACAGAAAGTACCGAACTCTTGGAAGAGGTGGTTGTAATCGGTTACGGCGTACAGAAAAAGAGTGACTTGACTGGTAGTATCGCTCAGGTTAGCGACAAGGATCTGCAGAAGCAACCGTCACCATCGCTTGGTGCTGCTTTGGAAGGGCGTGCTGCCGGTCTGCAGGTTACCGGTTCCGGTGCACCGGGTAGCAATGTGAGCCTGAACATTCGTGGTATTGGCAGTATCAACAACTCCGAACCGCTGATTGTGATTGACGGTGTACCAACTGATGTTCCGCTAAACATGATCAACATGGATGATGTTGCCAGTGTGGATGTACTCAAAGATGCCTCGGCTACGGCTATATATGGTTCGCGCGGTGCGTATGGTGTAGTAATCATCACCACCAAGAAAGGTAGCAACGAGAAGGGACACATCAGCTTGAAAGCCTCGTTCGGTTTTGACCAGATTCAGCGAACATTACCACTGCTCAAGGCCTATCAGTTTGCCTCGCTGCACAATGAGATGATGGCTGCTGCCGGTCAGCCGCAGAACCCTGCGTTTGCCGACCCGACCGCTTTGGGCGATGGTACGGATTGGATGAGCGAACTTTATCAGTTTGCTCCCACGCAGAACTACGCCATCAGCTATAGCGGTGGTACAGAGAAGAGCAACTTCTACGTATCCGGCGCATATTTTGATCAGAAAGGTATCATTAAGACCACTGATTACAAGCGTATTACCTTGCAGTTCAACCATGACACCAAACTGTTTGACTGGTTGCGTTTCGGGCACAAGTTAAGTCTGAACCACGACATCAAAGCGCAGGGAAACTATGACATCCAGAATACCATGCGTGCACTGCCTACGCAGGCAATTAAGAACGAGGACGGCTCATGGGCAGGTCCTGTCGGCCTGGCAATGTATGTAGGTGACATAGCTAACCCTATCGGCAAGATGATGGAGAACAGCAGTCAGACCAAGGGTTATAATCTGTTAGGTAACATCTACGCCGAGATTACTCCTATTGACTGGCTCATCTTTCGAACAACGTTTGGCATGCAAATGTTGTTCTGGGATTCCGAAGGATGGACTCCGCAATATGACTGGCAGCCCATTGCTCAGCCGGAGTCGGAGCGTAGCCGTAGTTTCAACAAGAGCATTACATGGCTGTGGGATAATACGTTGACTTTCAACAAGACGATTAACCAACACTCCATTACGGCTATGATCGGTTCGTCAATGCAGGCGAATACCTACGAGTTTATGAATGGCGCTGTACAGGGCTTCATCTCTCAGACCGCCAGCCAGCTTAGTAACGGTCTGTTGGAACCGACCATAGGCGGCAACCGCAGCCAATGGTCATTGCTCTCGTTCATGGCGCGCGCCACGTACGGGTACGCGAACCGATATATGATTACCGCTACGGTGCGTGCCGACGGTTCAAGCCGTTTTGCAAAAAAGAACCGTTGGGGCGTGTTCCCTTCCGTAGCTGCAGCATGGAGAATAAGTGAGGAGCAGTGGTTCGAAAAATCGTTCTGGCTCACCGATCTCAAGTTACGTGCCGGTTACGGTCTGACGGGTAACCAAGCCAGTGTCGGCAACTATGCTTATGCCAGCCAATTGCAGACCGTACAGTACGTGTTCGGTGACAAGCAGGTTCCCGGACTTGCTCCATGGGTGCTGCCTAACCCGAATGTGCGCTGGGAGACTGTGGAGCAATACAATATTGGCTTAGACTTGTCGCTGTTTGACCAGCGCCTGCATGCGAATGTCGATTACTACATCAAGAATACAAATGATATGCTCGTGCCGATGTCTGTACCAATCAGCAGCGGTTATTCCGATGAAGCAGTGCCAAATATCAATGCGGGAAGGATGCGTAACTCCGGTGTGGAGGTCAGCCTGAACAGCATGAATATTAAGAATAGCAATTTCACATGGACTACTACGGTGAACTTTGCCTACAACCGCAACCGCATCCTGTCACTCAATGGTGATGTGCCGATGTACTTTGGATGCAATATCCATAAGGTTGGCTACCCGGTTGCCGCATTCTATGGTTATGTGACAGACGGCATTTTCCAGTCACAAGCCGAGATTGACGCACATGCCGTGCAAACCATCGGTAGCGATGCATACACCAGCACCCAGCCGGGGGATATACGATTCAAGGATCTTAACAACGACGGTGTTATCAATGAGGATGACCGTACGGTCCTTGGCTCGCCTACACCGGCATGGACGTTCTCGATGAGCAATAGTTTTGATTTCTACGGAGTTAGCATCGAAGTGTATCTGCAAGGCGCAGCCGGTAACAAGATTTACAATGGCAACCGTTCCACCCTTGAGGCGATGTCCGTAGCCCAGAACCAGATGACTACGGTGCTCGACCGCTGGCGTCCGGATAACACCAACACTACCGTGCCGCGTGCAGTGTTCAGTGATCCGAACAAGAACAATCGGGTCAGTGACCGATTCCTTGAATCGGGTGATTACCTGCGACTCAAGAGCATTACTGTAAGTTATACGCTGCCCAAGCAATATACCAAGAAAGCCCTCATGGACGAGGTGCGTTTCTCTATATCAGGTCAGAACCTCTACACGCTCACACGCTACACAGGTCTTGATCCGGAAGTCGGAGGCAGCGGTATTGACAGCAATGTTTATCCTCTCACGCGTAACTTCACCTTCGGACTTAATATCACCTTCTAAATGGATACGGTTATGAGAAAGAATATATCTAACAGCCAGAAGGGCGGTCTAACAACAAAGTGGTCATACAGGCTATTTATAGCCGGTCTGACAGCGTTAGTGCTCACATCCTGCAACTTCCTTGAGCGTCAACCATGGGATTCGGTGGATACCACCAACGGGTTCCAGACCGAAGCGGATGCCGAGGCGGCTGTCAATGCCTGCTATCAGCCATTGCAATGGGCGAAGTTGTACAACATGCGTATCTGGACGCTGGATATTATTGCCAACGAAAGCGTGGTGGGTGCAGGCGGTGGCTCGGACGGCTTGGAGACGGTTGAAATGGCTAACTTCATTGCCACAGCCGACAACTTCGCCGCACTTGATCTCTGGCGCGGACCTTCACCGGGAATATTGCGTTGTAACTTCGTGCTGAAAGAGGTGCCCTCAATGCAGATAGAGAACGATCTTAAGAATCGCATGCTCGGTGAGGCACATTTCTTGCGCGCACATTACTATTTCATATTGGTTCGTTTGTTCGGTGGTGTACCGATGCCTACCGAGCCGCTCACATCTGACAGCAACCTGAAGATGCCTCGTGCCTCGGTTGATGAAGTGTATGCGCTGATTATTTCTGATTTACAGGAGGCTATAGCCCGTCTGCCGCAACGTAGCGCCTACGGCACAAAGAACGTTGGGCGTGCTAGCAAAGAAGCCGCCATGGTAGAACTGGCACGTGTCTATCTGACCTATCAGCCTGATGTTGCCAAGTACAACGAGGTGGTAAGGATCTGCGAAGAGATAACATCCATGGGCTACCAGTTAGCTGCCGACTATGCCGACAACTTCAATCCCGCCAAGCAGAATGGGGTAGAGTCAATCTTCGAGATTCAGTATTACGGCAAGACGAATCACGACTTCTGGTCCAACGAGAACCAGGCTTCGTGGATCAGTCCGTTCCAAGGGCCGCGTAACTCAGGTATGGCGGCCGGTTGCTACGGCTGGAACCAGCCTACACCTGAGTTCGCCGGTCAGTACGAACCCGGCGACCTGAGGAAGGATAAGACACTGTTCTATGCCGGATGTCCGACATTTGACGGCTATACCTATTCAAGCAGTTACTCCACGACAGGCTATAATGTCCGCAAGTTCCTGCTCACAAAAACGCAGTCGCCGGACTACAACACCAGTAACCAGAACTGGGTAGTTACCCGTTATGCGGATGTACTGCTCATGCAGGCGGAAGCGCTCAACGAACTCGGACGTACCACCGAAGCCGAAGCGCCGCTCTATCAGGTGCGCAAACGTGCAGGCCTCAGCAACCGCAGCCAAGTGGAAGGCCTGTCGCAAGCGCAGATGCGCGACAAGATCATCCATGAACGACGTATCGAACTTGCCTTTGAGGGGCACCGTTGGTTCGACATGATCCGTTATCCGAATAACTATGCACTTAACTTCCTGCACTCCATCGGCAAAACCAATGCTACATCCAAGCATCTGCTGTTCCCGATACCGATGCAGGAGATTGAGGCAAACGAATTATTAACCCAAAATCCCGGCTACTAATGAAAACGACGAAATATATACTCTGTTTCCTGTCGTTTGCGCTTTGCGCACTGACAGCATGCGAGCAACCGGTAGATGATCCCAAGCGTGATGAGGCACTTATTCTTACCTCTTCTGCCGATACCGTCATCTGCAAACCGCAGTTAGCCGGTCAGGCTGCTCTGCAACTCACGTGGACTGCCGGCACGAACAACGGTACAGGCTCGGCTATCGCTTATACGATAGATATCGACAAGGCTGGTAACGCCTTTGCCTCAGGACTCCAACTGCTTATAGGCCGCACCATGGACCGCACCATAGTGTTCAGCCATGATATGTTGGCAGATACGCTCAAGCAGGCATTTGCCGACATACAGGAGGAGCAGTTCTATACCTTTGAGATGCGCGTACGCGCCAAGGTGGTCAAGACGGGCGACGAACAGGTTTCACCGGTTATCAAGCTCGTCGTCAAACTCAAAACACCCGTACCGGAGTTATACCTCATCGGCGATGCCACACCGAATGGATGGTCGCTTGAGCGGGCTACAAGCATGCTCATTGATTATGACGATCCTGGTCACTACACATGGAGCGGACCAATGTATCAAGGCGAGTTCAAACTACTCACCTCCACCGAGAGTTGGCTGCCGTGTTATGTTAGTGACGAGACGGATCCTAAAGTGATGCACTATCGCGAGAACGAAGAGGACTACCCCGACTTCAAATGGCAGATTCCATACTCCGGTAATTACACCATTGAGGTGGACACCCGATCGCTGACCATGGTTATCATCTCGCATAGCGAGCCGCCGGTAGAGGAAACATACAGCCATATCTATATGATTGGTGATGCTACTCCTGGCGGTTGGAGTTGGGATGCCATTACCGAACTCTCACACCCGCAGGTGGATGTCTTTACCTACGAAGGACCGCTCAATGCCGGGCAGATTAAGTTCCCCACCGAGATCAAACACGACTGGTCGGGCGAGATGATCTATGCCCCCACGCCCGATTGCGCTCCTGCGGAGAACGGCAGTTACGACATCCACACGGGTGACCCCGACAACAAGTGGCTCATCCCGTCTGCCGGCAACTGGAGCATAACGATTGATATCAAGAACAACACCATCTCATTCAGCGCCTTATGATGAAAACAATGTATCATACACTACTCGTCATGCTGCTTGTTGCGGCATCAGCATGTAATATTATTGCGCCGGAGCATGATCCGATCACGTATGGTGAAACGTATATTGCTAACCAGCTCAGTATAGACAAGGCTTGTTATAAGCCGGGCGATGCGGTGCAATTCACCATCAACAGTCTGCCCGCAGGTGATGTCAAGGTGCGCTATCAGCATTTGGGCAAGATACTTGAGGAAAAACCTGTCACAGCCACAAGCTGGTCATGGACTGCACCTGCCGAGGATTACCAGGGATATATGGCGGAACTCCACGCTACGGTCAATGGCAAAGATACCGTCTATGCCGCTATCGGTATTGATGTATCCTCCGACCCCAAACGTTTCCCCCGCAACGGATTCCTGTCAACCTAT
>JAFPGA010000165.1 GCA_017423085.1 Paludibacteraceae bacterium
ACCATAGTGGTAGTAGGTACCGGTAGTCTTGCAAACGGTGTCGAAGAACTGAACCGTCTGACCTTCCAGGACATCCTCATGGATGGTTTGGAAGAACGGCTGGTTGACGGTAAGGATGAGCGTATGGATGCTATCACAACCGTTCTGTGCCGCGAGCGTGTCGCGGTAGATACCCTGCTTGGTGAGATATTCTCCCTTGTAGAAGTAGTCCGAACCTTCGCAGATCGATACGCGTGTGGTATCGAAAATCTGCTCAAGCACATTAATCTTCAGACCGTAGAAATATTTCTGTGCGTTGATGGTGGTATCGTTGCGATATACACCGGTGTTGTAATATTTCTCTGTCTGACCATTCCAACGATTTGTCCATATAAACGGCAGATCGTTTCTACAGATATTAACAATCGTATCAACAGCCGGATGAACATGGAGTTCGAGCACGGTGGTGCTGTCACAACCGTACGGTGTCGTACCATAGTGGTAGTACGTACCGCTCGTCTTGCAAACAGTGTCGAAGAACTGAACAGAGTTGCCTTCGAGGATGTATTCTACCCGTGTGCTGTAGTACGGTTTGTTGACGGTAAGGATGAGTGTCTGGATACTGTCACAACCGTTGGCTGCTTTGAGCGTGTCACGGTAGAGACCCGACTGAGTGTACTGAACACCGTTGAAGTAGTAGTCATCGCCTTCACAGATAGAAGTACGGATGGTATCGTACTGCGGCTCGTTCACTACCAGTAACAAGGTGTAGAACGTGCGAACGCCGTCCACATACGTTGTGTCGTCGCGGTACTTACCGGCTTGATAGAGTAGTGTGGATTTCCCGCTCCACTTGTTAACCCAGGTGTACGGCAACTCGCTCTGGCAGACGGTAACGATCGTATCTATATCTTTGTGAACAGTAAGGAACAGTTCAACGATAGAGTCACATCCCTCATCCGTATGGCCATAGTGACGGTAGGAGCCCGAAGTGGTGTACGGCGTGTCGTAGAACAGGTAGGACTCACCCTCATAGATATCTACCGGAATACGTACATGTACCGGTTTGTTGACGGTGAGTATCAACGTGACGATGCTGTCGCAGCCGTCAGCCGATACCAGCGTGTCGGTATATGTGCCGCCTTCGGAGTACAGGGCACCGTTGAACAGGTAGTCTGTTCCCTCGCACATCGCATGACGAATCGTATCTTTAATAACAGGTATCACGCGTATGTAGCGCACGTACGTGCTATCATATAGGTCATGTGTCTGCAGACGTTTGATATAGGTGCCGGTCTCGTAGATGCCTTCCTGGAAGATTTCTGTACTATCCTCGTTGTACCAGGTGTACGGCGTCTGGTTGTAGCATATGGTAATACTGTCTTTGAACAGATAGGTCGGATGCACAACGAGCGTGAGGCTGTCTATACTGTCGCAACCCAGAGCTGATTGATACGTGTAACCGTATCGGCCGGATGCCGACAAGTACTCGCGATCTACCTCAATATTGTTCTGCATATGAATCCATACGTACGGTGTATCTATATCCGCGATATGCTTTGTCGAATCATTGAAGTAGCGCGGGTAGATATTCAGACGGAGTACAATGATACTGTCACAGCCTCGGCTGGAAACGAGTGTATCGTTATACAAACCTGCGTCGTACACGAAGCGCGGCCGGTTAGCCTTGCTCAGACCCCAGCGTATGGAGTCGCCTTCGCAGATAGAGGTTGAGATGGTGTCATAGACTTGCTTCCAAACATTGATATGTACATAGCGCACACTGTCGTATCCGTCAACGGTTTGTCCGCCCCACTGGTAGTCACCGGTCTTTGTGATGTTGTCCAGACCTTGCCACTTGTACGGCGTTTCGTCATAACAGATGTTGATAGTGTCTTCGTAAATCTTGTAAGTCTTGTGGATGCGTAGGCTCAAGCTGTCAATGCTGTCGCAACCATAGATGCTTGGCAGAACACGGCTGTACTCTCCGGAGATAAACAGACTGTCTGTGTCTCTTTGTAAATTAGCACCTTGTTCCCAAGTGTGTATCCATAGATACGGTGTATCCACATCGGCGATATCTATTTGCTGGTGGAAGAGGTGTTTCTGATATACATTGAGGTACAGTACCACGATACTGTCGCAACCATTGGTGGTACGAGTCAGCGTGTCGCGATAGACACCGTTGGAGTACACGAAGCGCGGTTTGCCGTTGATGTCACCGAAGCGCAGCGAGTCGCCCTCACATATGGAGGTGTGGATGACTGTGGAGTCAATGACGTGGTAGTGAACGTACAAGGCATAGATGCTGTCCAGATAGAAGACGGTAGGCAGTGTGTCGTGGTACGTAGTATCCACATCGAAGTCCGGAACGGTGAACTGCTGCGTGTAGTTTCCTTCCGTCCAAGTGTGCTCCAGTGTGCGGTTTTTCGGTGCACAAACAGTGATCGTGTCACGGAACACATGTGTCTGATGAACTGTGAAACTGATACTGTCGATACTGTCACAACCCTGTACACTCGGCATCCGGAAGGTATATTCACCACTGGTGCGGAGCGTATCCACATAGGTGGTGTCTCTATATCCTGTTGCCGTAGCAATCGGCCAGGTGTGTGACCAGTAGTAAGGAGCCTCACGGTCCGTGATAGTCACGCTCGTATGGGTGTTAGGTATCCTCTGATACCATTCGAGTCTCAACTCGATAATACTGTCACATCCGGTCTTGCTGCGTAAGGAGTCTTTGTAGATACCCGGCTCTTTCACATAACGCTCTTCGATGCTGTTCAGCTCCATTTCGTAGTGATGCTTGTCGAAGCGCAGTGAATCGCCCTCGCAGATCGTCTCGGCTACTTGTACGTAGTAGGTCTGATGGAAGTTGACGCACAGGACATATATACTATCCCACTTGATGCGTGTCTGCAGGGTGTCGCTGTAGTAAGCGGTGTCGTCAACCAACGGAGTCGTGTATTCCTGAACGTAACCGGTGTGCCATGTGTGCTTCAGCGTCTTGTTCAGCTGGTCGCAGACATCGATCGTATCCCGGAAGACGTGTGTCTGATGAACCGTGAGGTAGAGACTGTCTATGCTGTCACAACCGAAGCGGTTCGGCATGACGAATGTGTACAGACCACTTGCCCTCAAGGTGTCGGTCGAATCAACCGGTACACCGTTCTCGTTCCATTGATGTAACCAGATGTACGGGATCTCGCGGTCGGTGATCATCACCTCTTGCGGAGTGGTGATTACACGATGACGAACATACAACTGCAATGTCACAATACTGTCGCAACCATTGACAGCCGTCAAGGTATCATAGTAGCGTCCCGGAGTGTCAACCCAGCGCTCAAGCGTACCATGAATACTGTCGAAGCGGTATTGGCTGCCTTCACAAATCGTGTCGAACAGCAGCGTGTCGAACAGTTGACGATACTCGATATACAGGTCGTAGATACTGTCGAAACGATGATAATAGGTAGGCAGCGTATCAATCACATGGAACGCAGAATCTTTCTTCGGCAGAATGATCGGATCCGGCCGTTTATAGCCGTCTTGCCATATGTACTCAATGCCCTTACCCGGTTTCTCGCATATCTCCAAGGTATCACGATAGTAATAGGTCGAATCGACAAACAGATACAGCGTCTTGACGTACTTACAATACTGATCTCTCGAGTCTTTGAGCGGTAAGTCTAAGCCGTTAGCACCTTGGATAGCCGTTCCGCTTGTCGGTAGCGGATCCGGTCCGGCATAGGAAATCGAGTCATATACGCCGGTGATGAACCGCCATTCATTATCGAACAACAGCGAATCACCCATCGGGATATGGATCGTGTCATACTCATGAATCGTATCCAGCATGTAGACTCTCCAAATGATAATACTGTCGCACAGGAAGTTCTTATCGTAGTGGGTCGTTCCGTGCGTCTCGTCGACGAAAGGCGAATAGGTCTTTACTGTGTCGCTGTAATCACCCGCTTCATGTACCCAATCCAATTTGTGCGGCCAGAAGAGCTGAACGGAGTCACCTTGACACAGATAGAACGTGTCTCTTGCCGGTACATCTTGCTTCGGACGCTTGATGATGTGGTGCGAGAAGGTGCTGTCGCAGTTATATACGATTGTATCGTCGGAGAACGGAACACCGTGCCATTTGCCTTCCCACAGGCCATGATATTTGCCTCCTTCGCGTGTGTCGAACCATGGAGTAACGGTATCACCTAACCAGATGAATCCTCCATTCTCGAAGAATTCTTCACACACAAATGTAGAGTCATTCTTTTTCAAAGACGGGATAATGGTCAGCGTCAAATTGATAATAGAGTCGCAGCCGTTGACGGTGAAGTCATTGTGCTGATATTTATTATTACCCGGGTTTTCGAGTGTCGGTCCCCAAATTATCTCGGGGTCGTTGCGACCTAAAATATAAGGTAATTCATGCTCACATATCGTATCCGTGATGTTGATTATATATGCCGTATCCATCACTACGTTCACGTAGAAGATAGAGTCGCAAGGAGCATCCGGATCGTACGGGTTCACCTCTTTGCGGAAAATGAACGAGGTGTCGTTCCAGAATATCTCATTGGGTTGACCATACCACCATGCACCTTGTGAGTGATCTTCACCGTACACATTCATTTTCATACATCCGTGAACGTAGATCGTTGTGTCGTACGGATGAGCAATCGTCAGGTGCAAGCTGTAGAATTCGGTGATGTAACCGTCTGCATCATAGGTAGTATCGGTATAGATACCGTCCGTGTACAAGGTGTCGTTCGGGGCGTCCTCACGCGGGTGAACCCATACATACGGGTATTTCTTGTCCGCCGGAGTATCTTCTGCGGTGTCCGTTCTACAGATGGTCTTGTTAATGCGCAGTTCTTTAATTACTCGCAGGATATTGACGCTATCGCAACCTTCTGCTACAACCGTCGTGTCGCGGTACACACCTCCTGCGGTAATGGTCTTTCCATTCCAATCGTACGATTCGCCCTCTTGTAGAATGATGGTCTGTGTATGCTCTCTGACGGAGTTGACATGTACCTCTACGTAGATGAGACTGTCGCATTGACTGGTCGGCGAAAGGACGTTTTCCGTAAAGCGGAAAATGGTGTCTGTCGGGTCATTAGGACGACCATACCAGTGACCACGGATAAACTTTTCATATCCGGGGCAAACGAAGTGCTGTTCAACACGCGTCGGAACGGTATCTATCTTAAAGTTCAACGAATGGAACTCTTTGATGAAGCCGTTTTCGTCAAATACGGTATCGGTGTACAATCCTGTCGTGTTGAGCGAGAACCCACGCCATCCGCGCCAGTCGGTATACGGTGTATCCAGCACACAGATAGTCTTGTTCTCACGGTGCTCGGCGATGATGCGTAATTGCTCTGTGATCGTACAGCCTGTTCTCGGATCGGTGTTTCCGGTGTAGGTGTATGTGTAGTCAACCAACTCATTGATGGTGATGCCGTTCCATACAATCGTGCTGTCCACATGTAGGATCCGGGTCTCGATGGTGTGTTGAACAGGATACTGGGAGATCTCGTAGTAGATGACGCTGTCGCACAAGTTCTCTCCGTTAGCTATCTTGAGGGTGTCGCGATAAACGCTGTCGGATTTGAGATTGTGGTACAGTTTGTCACCTATCTTGATCTGGTCGCCTTCACAGAAGAAGACTTGCTTGTACCGTGTCGGAACGGTGTCTATCTTAAGGGTCAAGGAGTGGAACTCTTCAATCACACCGTTGGTGATGACGGTATCGGTGTAGAGTCCCGAAGTGTTGTACTCCTTACCGCGCCACTCGAACGGAGTATCCAGCACACAAACAGTCTGAGATACGTTCTGCTCCGCGATGACACGTAATTGATAGATGTCATCACAACCGGTTGCATTGGGCTCTCTTACTTCGTATGTCTTGGTGGTCAGTTCGGTGATGGTCAAGTTGTGCCACGTGATGGTGTCATCCGTGTGCATGATGAGCGTTTCGGTATAGCGGTTGACAGGATTCTGGTAAATCTCCAGATAGATGATGCTGTCGCAACCTCCGGCTTCCGGGTTCGGACGCATGATGGTGTCGCGAAGGACGCTGTCAGAACCGCTCAGGTAATACGTCTTGCCGTAGATGTTAACGTCCTCACCTGCGCAGAAATAGTGTTGCTCCACTTTCTTGATTTGCGGCAGAACGGTTAACTTCAGGATATACACGCTGTCAGCGCCTGTTACCGTACTGATGAAACTGTACGAGATCTCGCGGGTGGTACCCGGCTCTGCGCTCAGATCCGTGTTGCGGTACTCAATCGGTCCGCGCTCCCAGTGATACGGCAGTGCGCTTTCGCAGACAGCCACGGAGTCGCGCAGAATGAATACCGGATATACCTCGAAGAACAACTCCCATACGTTGTCACAACCGCCGTTGGTCTTTTGTTTGTACTGGTACGTGCTGGGTTCCATGAGGTAAATGGTAGTATCCGTACCGGTCGGTGTCCATGCGTAGGGCAGGGTGTTCTCCGGTACGCGAGCCGTGTCTCGGAGGTAGAGTGCCTCGTTGAAATGCAGATAGGTCTTAACAACACTGTCGCAACCATGAATCGTATGATAGTTGGTTACAACGGTGGTGTTTTGGGTATAATCATGGCCGTTATAGCGGATGATACCATTCTCGTTACAGGTGTACAAGTGCTCGTAAATAGTATCTTTCGGAGCCGGCCAAGCCGTGAAACTCAAGGTGAAGATAGAGTCCACTTTGACCTTGCCGTCTGCCCATACGGTATCTACATAAGTACCTGAACGCCAGATATATTTGTCACGCCAAATGATGGTGTCACCTTCACAGGTGGACAACTCTTCGGCATATTGGTTGTTCTCCGGAGCGGCAGGAATGATGGAAACAGTCAGTTCATATACACTGTCACAACCTTGAACGGTGGTCATGCGGTCGTAGTAAACGCCATCGGTGGTGATGTTCTGTCCGTGCCAGATGAGCACCTTGCCTTGCGGCCACTCTTTGGATTCGCGGAAGTAGTACGACTGCGCTTTGTCCAGGTTGATACGCTCGATGCGGTAACAGCCGTTAGCCAACGAGATGGTGTCATATACAACAGCCGAATTGGTGTAGGATTTACCCTTCCATTCCGTCTCGCCGCAGAATGTGATCGTGCGGACGGTGCGCTCAACAGGAGTAACGGTAAGGGTCAATTCATAAATACTGTCTTGTCCTGCATGCGTCTCATACTCAACGCGATAGGTGTTTGTTCCAGTGATACTGCTGAGGTTGTTCAACCCATGCCATGTGAAGTCGTCACCTTCGCAGATCGTTTGCGTTTCTTGGAATAAATAGGAGTTTTGGTCAAAGGTAAGGATGAGTCGCCATATCTCGCTACAACCGGTTTCGCTATTCGGACTCTCGTACTCGTAGGTACCCGGTATGTTGAACAACTCCTTCTCATGTTTTTCTCCGTTATGCCAATAGGTCCATTGGTATCCGTGGTCATCCGTCATGCGTGCATGGGTCTCGTAAACCTGCTGCGGATGATTCACTATCCGGACATTGACGATTGTGTCACACGCGATATAGTTGGGGTAAATGCCGGCCTCGCTATAGGTCGCACCGTGGAACGTAACGCTTTGGTCACCGCATACGGTGAAGGTGGTGTCAATATAGACTATTTCACGAACGGTGAGATTCAAACGGTAGTAGTTGATAATGCCGTTGATCTCTTCTGTGCCGGTGAATTTACCGCTCTGGCTGGCTGTGATGCCGTGCCATACAAATGGTATCTCATTCGGACAGATAGTAGCGGTGGTATCGATCGTATCGACATGGTTTACAGTGAGTTGCAGTATCTCTAACGAATCGCAACCCCAACGGTTGGTACCATGGAAATAATATACTCCGGTCGTGCTGTATGTCTCTCCGTGCCAGGTGTAGCTGTCGTGTTCGTTCATGTGGTGAACATAGCGGATTGTATCCGGGCTCACTACATTGAGTGCCAGATGGACGATACTGTCACAACCTGTCTCATGGAACGTGAAATCATATACACCGGCTTCGGTTAACGTACGGTCTCCGTAGGTATAACTGCCACCCTTACAGATGGTCTTCTTGATGTAAGTTTCCGGAATATACCGTACGGTCAGATTCAAGATGTGCTCAACGCTGTCATTGTTGTTATGATCTTTGACAGTCTTGAAGTAACGTCCTGTTTCTCTGTAGGTTAATCCGTCCCAGTCCCAGATATAACTCTCACCCGGACAGATGACTACATCCTCCTCAAAATGGGCAATCTCGAACTCTGCTTTCACAATGATCACGCTATCACAACCGTCCTTAGAGGTGTAGTGGAACTCTACTTCCTGATCTCTGTAGAACTCCTGTCCACGGTAGTATGTCGGGAATGAATGCGAGGTAATACGCTCGCGAGTAACGTATTTCGGATTCTGCGTAACGATAAGAATATTCAGAGAATCAACTACTTGTGGATCGTTTGCATTGAATACGGTATCCACATAAGTACCTGCGTTGAAGTATCTTCCTTGCGTCACTTCCCATTCGTAGAAGTCGCCTTCACAGATCGAAACGCGCCATGTGCGGGTCGGAGTAGCTACCGGCACTTCTTCCAGTCCTACGCCGAGGCTATACACACTGTCACAACCTGCTGCCGTCACATATTCGTCCTTGTACAGACCATCGGCTATGATGATCTGACCACGCCACTCCAGCGTCTCACCCGGACGGATAGAGGCTGTGTCATGCTTGTGGAACGGAACGCCTTTGGACAAATAGGTGGTAACAATCGAGTCGCAGCGGTATTGTATAGATGTGAAGGTATCTACCAAAACGGTTGATTCTGTGTACGTTGTACCTTTCCATACAATATCGTCACAGAACTTGATGGTCTGTGAAGTACGTGGAACAGGTTGCACGCGAAGAATCAACTCGTAGATACTATCTTGGTCTGCTGCCGTGCGGTAGCGATCGAAATAGTGGGTTGTGGTACCGATACCTTGGCGGTTCAGACCTTTTTTGCCGCGCCACTCGAAATACTCGTTCTCGCAAATGACCGTGTCGGTGATGAAATGATAACTCGTCTCATCTTTGGTCAAAATCAAACGGTAGATCTCGTTACATCCTGTTTCGGGGTCATGGGTAGTGTACTCATAGATGCCCGGAGCCAGAATGGTGTCCACTTTCTGTTCACCATCCAGGATATAACGCCAATAATAGGGGTGTGTACGGTCGAGTACACCTGTTTGCACATGCAGTTTGGTCGGATGTTTGACCACAGTGAGCCTGAAGAGTGTGTCACACGTGTACTGATCATAGTACTCTCCGGCGTTGGCATAGACCTTGCCGTTGAAGGTGATGGTCTCGTCATCGCATATGGTAAGCGTGGTGTCGATAGTGGACATCGTCTTAACGGTCAAGTTAAGGCGATACCATACCTGGTCTCCATTATCCCGAACACCCGGGTACTCATACAGATTGGTTTCCCCGCCTGTGTGACCATGCCACGTGAACGATTCTCCCGGACAAACGACCACCGTGGTATCGATCGTGTCCACATGATAAACCGTCAGCACCAGTCGCTGGAGCGAGTCGCACCCGAACCGGTCGGTGAACACCCGATCATACACTCCTTGCGTGTCGTAACTGTCTCCCTGCCAATCGAAACTGGTACCTTCCGGAATACGGATATCCGTGAGGATGGTATCCGGCTTGTGACCGATGAGCGAAAGGATAATGACAGAGTCGTAGCTCGCATAGTGGAGAGTGTCATAGTAGATACCCGGTTGGGTGAGCGTCTGTGAACCAAAGGTTTTCATGCTACCCAAACACAATGTGTCAATCACATGCGATGTCACACGTTCACGAACGGTGATGCGGTATATACTGTCGCAGCCGTGCTTCGACTTATACACCTTCTCATAATTACCCGCTTTGGTGATGTCTAACTCATGCCACGGGAAATGGGTACCGCGTTCGATGGTACGCTCCGTGTCTATACCAAGGAAAGTGGGGTACACATTCACTACATAGACATAGATACTGTCTTTGGACGGATCCGTCACGCGGATGGTGTCATACAAGATGGTGTTGCTATAGACCACCGTCTTGCGTGTGTCCACCATGATGGTGTCACCCGGACAAATCTTGTAGTTCTTCTCCTCGATAATGCCGTTCGCAGCATTAACATTGGCTACTGCAGCTACTGTCAGCAGCATGCATGTCAGCACTTTAACTATAGTTGTTTTCATATTCATATTCTGAACAATATCTTTCATAGGTATCTTTATTGATAACACATACAACCTTTATGTGACCGTGATCCGCGGTCATTCGGGTTTCCTCCTATCATATACGTCAGTTTCACACCGGTGTAGAACGGTACGGTGCGTGCCGGATTGGTAAAGGTGTTCAGATACGGGTACACCGTTGCGTCCAGCATATTGGTCCTGTCGGGTACGACACGGGATTCGGCTGCATCCCATGTGCTCAGGTAGTTGTTGAGTCCGTACTCGAAATAGAAAGAAAGAATCATGATATTACACAATGCACTGCGTGTCTGTACCTGTGAGAGCAGGTCGTAACCTATCTCACCCACCAGGCTGACACCTACATTCAGACGGTTCTTGTGATACGCATCATAGCGATAGTCCGTATAACCGCGATCCGGCATGTTTTCAAATGTCACGTCTAACTCATCGTTGGTGGCACTCAGGTTATAGGTTCCCACAGTGTGTGTCTGCGGGTCCAGGGCATAGCTGACCTTGATACCGCCACCGATATGGAAACCCTTGACGTAGTAGCCGAGCATAACCGGTACGTCTATGAAGTTCCATGCCATCTCGTCCACTTGGTTGACACGGTAGTGGAACGTGGTCTTGTGTCCTTGTGTATCAAAACCGCGATAGGGATTCTGGTCCGGTTCCTTGCGGGTGTTGTATTCATCTACAAGCAGCGACGAGCGGTGAAAACTCAACTGCACGCCGACACTGGCCCAGAAACCGGTGTGACGGAATTCATATCCGGCACCTACTGCTCCGCCTAATTTGCCTTGCGGCAGTGCTCCGCTAAGATTGGTCTGTAGCATGGAGTAGCCGACGGTTCCGCTAATGTAACCGAAATGGTAGTTCTCCGTAAGACCGAATTGCGCGCTCATCGGCATGGCAACTAATACAACAAGGCTGATGATTGTGAGCCTTTGAATGGTTTTGAAAAAAGATGGTTTGTTTATCATACGTGTGTGTTATAATATACTATATGTAACGCGTGCTGGTGCAGTGCGCATGGGCGCACGTACAAAAAGCGGCGCAAAAGTACTAAAAAAAAATTATATACACAACTTTTTCTGGAAAAAAGTGTAATTTTTTCCTTTTTTGTAACCAAAATGCGCCATTTTTCACTTTTTTGCAAAATAATTGTTGAAAAATTTGCTCATATCAAAAAAAAGCAGTACCTTTGCACCCGCTTTTGAAAAAAAGCATTTGTACATCGTACTTTGTACCTTTGTACATCTCGCGAGTTTGACTCGCTCAATGGTGGTCTTAGCTCAGTTGGCAGAGCATCGGATTGTGGTTCCGAGTGTCGTGGGTTTTATTGGAAAAGCGACATAAACACCACAAAATCAGTAACTTAGGGCGAAATTTGGCAACAAGCTCAGCCAAAATCTAGCCAGCAAGTCATATAGCTTAGGAGGTTGATTTTCACAATCAATCTCCTTTTTAAAAAAATGACTTTTACCCAAGATTTTTCCCCCACGGAATTGCCCTATTCTCCCGCAATTTTGAAACACTTACCCCAAGCCGGATGGCGCATTGATTACTACGCATA
>JAFPGA010000166.1 GCA_017423085.1 Paludibacteraceae bacterium
CGGTGAGCGACTGGAGTACTGCGTCGGGTATGGCACCGATACCGAGTTGGAGGGTGGAGCCGTCGGCCACGAGCGAGGCGCAATTGCGGCCAATGGCCAGTTCGACCTCGCCGGGTTCGGGCAGCTGGAGTTCCTGCAGGCGGTAGGCGCAGGGGATAATGTGGTCCATCTGTGAGACGTGAATCATCGTGTCACCGTAGGTAAAAGGCATCAACTCGTTGGTCTCAATGATGACCGTCTTGGCAGCACGGATGGCAGCTTTGGCATAGTCGCAGCTGACGCCCAGCGAGCAGTAGCCCTCGGCATTGGGTGGCGTTGTCTGGAACACAGCCACATCGCAGGGGATGTCGTTGCCTATCATGGCGGGAACGTCTTTGAAGTAGGCGGGGAAAAAATCGCCTTCGCGACGTTCGATAACTTCGCGTGAATTGGCCGACAGGAAGTTGCTCACATGACGGAAATGGCCGAAGCACTGAGGCTTGTAGCATGGGTTGTCGCCGAGGGTGGTCATGTGGAAAATCAGCACATCGTTGTAGTCCTCGCAATGGTCTGCGAGGGTTTGCTGTATTAATCGCGGTGCAGCGGCGGCGTGGCCCATCACCACGCACTGGCCGTCATGAATGTCTTTGATAGCCTCTGTCGGCTTCGACACCTTTCTTCTATAATCTTCTTTCCAGTTCATATTTGCTATTATTATTAATTCATCAAATCATTCAAACATTCAAGCATTCATGCAATCATGCAATCATGCAATATCCACATTACTTTGGGGCAATGCAATTGCGCGTCGTGAAAAGGAAAACAAATATGGAAATGGACGTCAGGGAGTGATAAAAACTATTCGGCCGATGCGGATAGATGTAAGCACCCTGTCCGTGGAGCAAATGACTTTTGACGCGAAAGCATTGTCCGGAACAATAAGGCAGGTTTCCTGGCTTGTCCGCCGACATGCGTCTTCTCAGAGGCGTGGAAACCTCCAATGACATAATGCACGCCGGTTCCTAATGGACTTTACAGTTGCGCGACAGCTCACGATTCTCACGTGATTCCCTCTTAGTGGACACCATCGGATTGAATAATTGCGGTGCCCAACCTGATTGTTAATCATTTCAAAGTACTGTGTCATTGGGTTATATGCAATAATACCTTTCCCCAATGCAGTTGCAAAGATACAAATAAAATTGGAATCTCCAATATTTACGCCCTCTGAGCGCATTTTATGCACTCACACCAAAAGACACTTGTCCTTCGTCAGCGCCGACCGTGTTCCCGTATGGATGGACAAGGGCGGCAGAACGATGCTTGTAAGATATATGGCAGTTCGTGACAGGGACGGCAAGTATCTCGGAACAGTGGAGCTTGTGCAGGATATGGAGTTTGCGAAAGAGCATTTTAATTCACAGGAATAAGGATAAGGACGATACAGATCGTTTCATGTATCGCCCTTCAATATAACAGGAGGTATTATTATGGAACAGAAAATGTTTTGCTATCAGTGTCAGGAAACAGCAGGCTGTAAAGGTTGTACCGCTTGCGGTGTCTGCGGTAAACAACCCGAAGTCGCAGTAATGCAGGACTTGCTTGTGTACGTTACAAAGGGATTGTCTGCGGTGACAACTCAGCTCCGTGCAGAGGGAAAGACTGTCGATAAGACTGTTAATCATCTTATCAGCGTGAACCTGTTTATCACGATCACCAATGCCAATTTCGATCTCGGCAGCATTACCGCTAAGGTTACTGAAACACTTGCAGTCAAAGAAGAATTGCTCGGACAGGTGCAGAATAAAGAATCACTCCCCGAAGCAGCTCTTTGGAACGGTTCGGACTATACCGAGAAAGCAAAGACTGTCGGCGTACTTGCAACAGAGAATGAGGATATACGCTCTCTGCGTGAGCTGATAACCTACGGTCTGAAAGGACTTGCGGCATATACAAAACACGCAAACGCTCTGCTGAATGATGATGAGGAGCTTGATGCTTTCTTACAGTCGGCTCTTGCTAAAACACTTGATGACAGTCTGTCGGTCGATGACCTTGTGGCTCTCACGCTGGAAGTCGGCAAGTACGGCGTTCAGGGTATGGCTGACCTTGATGCTGCAAATACTACAGCATACGGCAATCCTGAGATCACGACAGTTGATATCGGTGTCCGCAAAAATCCTGCAATACTGATCTCAGGTCACGATCTGAAAGACCTTGAAATGCTCCTTGAGCAGACAAAGGATACGGGAGTTGATGTTTATACGCACTCGGAAATGCTGCCTGCGCATTATTATCCGTTCTTCAAAAAGTATCCGCATTTCGCAGGAAACTACGGCAATGCGTGGTGGAAGCAGAAAGAGGAATTTGAGAGCTTTAACGGTCCGGTGCTTATGACCACAAACTGCATCGTTCCGCCGAAGGACAGCTACAAGGACAGACTTTGGACAACAGGTGCCGCAGGATATCCGGGCTGTAAGCATATTGACGCACCTTACGGCGAAGTCAAGGACTTTTCACCGATTATCGAACAGGCTAAGAAATGTCCTCCGCCTACCGAGATCGAAACCGGCTCTATTATCGGCGGCTTTGCCCATGAACAGGTATTTGCACTTGCCGATACAGTTGTAGAAGCTGTAAAATCGGGGGCTATCCGCAAATTCGTAGTCATGGCAGGCTGTGACGGCAGAGCGAAGTCCAGAAGCTACTATCAGGAATTTGCTGAG
>JAFPGA010000167.1 GCA_017423085.1 Paludibacteraceae bacterium
ACAACCTCACTTTCACATGGCACTTGTCCGAGGGCGCCGATTACAGCCTTCAGCGCTGCCGCGTTGTTTGAGGAGTTCTCCACTTTGAAGCAATTGCTGTCCTTTATTGCTCCGTTTACCGTCATGATGTACGCGCCAGCTCCTATGTTCTGGCCGTCTAATGCGTCATAACACGCTCTAACATAAATTTGATAAATCATATTGTTGCTCGTTTTAGAATAAAATCATTGGGTTTTCCTCCGGCATCGGGAAGGGCAGATCGTCCGTTGTTGCGGGTATCGGCTCGGGCTTGGGTTTCGGTAACGCCTCTTGCCAGCCGTAAACGATATGCTCGTCCCAGCTGTTGAGGAATCGCCTGGACTTGGGCTCGTAGTGTAGCCCTACAATAACGTCCACCTTACCGTGACTTCGGTTTTTAGCTATCTCTATAACCTCATTGTAAACGGTGCAGCCTTCGGCTCGATTCTTACCGAAGAACTCCGTAGCCCGTTTCATAAAGTCCTCACCCACGCGGTGACACAGCAGCACGTTGTCGCAGAGGTTGACAAGGTCGAACGTGCCGGATATGGATTCCATACGCAGCAGCGTGTTGCCTATCTCCTTACGCGGGTGTGCTACAAGTATGACGTGGATATTTGCCAGCTTTGCAAAGTCTTTAAGGTCGGCGATGAAGCGGCTCTGCTGGCTGTTGCGCTCACCGTCATAGTCCAGATACATGGAAGCAAGGTTGTCAAGAATGACAAGCTGTGTCTTGCGCTCCTCGACAATCTTCTTTATTGCCTCGAATAGTTGTCCCCACCTCGGGCCGTAAGCGTTATTGCGTAACACGACCTTACCGCGCAGCCAATCATTCACGAGCTTGGCGATGTCTTTCGGGCAGTAGTACCAGTCATCGTAATCGCCCGACCTCTGCTTGACGAAGTTCTTACCGGCTGCGGCCTGGTCTATCCATGACGTGTATCGCTTGGATTGCAGCTCACCGCTCCATACGGCTACCTTGTAACCACGCTGTACGGCATTAAGGGTTATGGTATTCAGTATTGAAGTCTTACCGGCTCCCGCACGTCCTGACATCAGAGTAACGTCGCCCAAAGCAAGACCGCCTATCTTGGTGTCAATACCCGTGATGCCGGTGGGTATGTAGTTGTCGGCGTTCGGGTCTTCCCATTCTATGTCGCCCAACTCCAGCCACTCGTCCTCGTCTGCGGGTGGGGTTACGACCTTCGGCTCCGGCTTGGGTTGGGTGGAGGTGTAACGTGAACGTATCTGCATAGCCTCACGTTCGCGGCTGGTGTAAGCGTCTGGCTCGAACAATAGACGGACGTCTCTCCATGTCTTGTGACTGCAAGAGTTGTGCAGACAGCGGAAACCTATCGCACCGTTACCCATGATGAAGATAGCCGAATCGGGTGCTTTATGGTTGCTGTCAAACGGACACTCCTCAAGGACAAGACGCTCACCGCTCTTGAACTTGGTGCGCTTCTGTACCCTGATGCCGTGCTTGCTGATGAAGTCCTCGATATTGAATTGGGTGTTGCCGTAGTAGCGGTCGTTACGTTCTTCCTGGGGAAGCTGCGATGCGACCTTCATCACGAACTCCATACGGGTCGGCTCAATGGTAACGGGTACTTTCACGAAATAGCTCTCACGCTGCGGACGTTCTTTTGTGTCCGATCCTTTATTGCTCTTTGTGCCGATTATCTTGGCTATGCGTGAGGCATTGAACACCGAAACGTCTACGTCGCAGTCCTCATTACTGAACTGCATATCCAGCACCTGAAGGAACTTTTGTATAGCCTCCGTCACGGCAGCGTTATTATCCGCGTCTATGCGGTAGTACAGATGCCAGCCGTTGCCGGACATGGCTACCACGGGAGCGCTGAAGCCCTGGTCACGAAGGAAACAACCTATCTGCGTCATTACGGCACGGCTCTGCTGGAGTTCTTCATCGGTGGCGTTGCACCCGGTCGGACGTTTGCTGTCAAGGTCTATCAGTATCCAGCGGCGCTTGACGATGTCGCTGTCGGAGGTGGTTGCCTCGGCTGAGTCTACCATCTTGTCGCATTGGAATCGTGAGTAGCAAGCCTCGTCTATCATATTGATAGGAGCATAGACTCCCATCATGTCGGAGTAGTTCTTTATGGCGGTGGCAGCCTTCTGCTCGTCCTTGAAGTAGCCGGAGCTGGTAGCCTTACGTCCGTTCTTCTTCAGCATACGGATTTCAGTAAGCGGATCGTCACCGTGGAAGATTGTCCACCAAGTATGGAATGTTCGTTCGTTCAGGTACAT
>JAFPGA010000168.1 GCA_017423085.1 Paludibacteraceae bacterium
GAGGAGAGTATGGGTGACGTGATCGGCGACTTGAACAAACGTCGCGGTCAGGTAGAGGGTATGGACACCGCTCACAACGGCGCACGTATCGTGAAAGCGAAAGTGCCATTGAGCGAGATGTTCGGTTATGTAACCGCTCTGCGTACCATCACCTCCGGTCGTGCTACCAGCTCGATGGAGTTCAGCCACTACGCTCCGGTTTCGTCAAGCATCGCGAAAGCTGTGCTGACCGAAGTAGGCGGTCGGGTTGATCTCGTCTAACTAAGGCGCGTACGTGCGCCGCGAGCGCACGTACGTACCTAATAAAAACGCACGTACACATACACACGTACACACGTGTGATGTTGAGTACGGCACAAACAAACAGAAAAACAGCAGGTAGAGACCTGCATCAAAACAAACTAACCCTGCGGGGCGTGAGTCGTTCGAGTAAATGACTCTTTGGGCTACGCGCGCTCTGCAAAATTAAAAACAAACAACAACAATGAGTCAAAAAATTCGTATCAAACTCAAATCGTTCGACCACAATCTGGTGGACAAGTCCGCTGAGAAGATTGTCAAGAGCGTGAAAGCTACCGGTGCTGTCATCAGCGGTCCTATCGCCCTGCCGACACACAAACGTATCTTCACCGTTAACCGCTCCACTTTCGTTAACAAGAAAGCCCGCGAGCAGTTCGAGCTCTCGACCTACAAACGTCTCATCGACATCTACAACTCGAATGCAAAAACTGTAGAAGCTTTAATGAAACTCGAGTTAGCCAGTGGAGTAGAGGTTGAGATTAAGGTTTGATAACCGCCGAAGCGTTTCCCACGGAGAGTGATACCGGAAGATTGCAACTCGAATCCATCGGATGAGCAAACAGCAGGGACCCGAAAACGTTAACCCGTGGGCGAGAGCGCAGGCAAACAATTAAGTAAAACAACAAAAGTAATTAATCAGTCAAACATGGCAGGTTTATTAGGAAAAAAGATCGGAATGACATCCGTCTTTGGTGCCGACGGCAAGAACATCCCGTGCACCGTTATTGAAGCCGGTCCGTGCGTTGTGACCCAACTGAAGACTGTTGAGAAGGATGGTTATGAGGCCGTACAAGTAGGTTTCATGCCGAAGAGCGAGAAGCACGCCAACCAGGCTGAGCTCGGTCACTTCAAGGCAGCAGGCGTTCAGCCCATGCGTCACCTCATGGAGTTCGACGGCTTTGACAAAGAGTTGAAACTCGGTGATACGATCACCGTAGCTGATGTATTCGAAGAGAACACGTTCGTAGACGTAATCGGAACCAGCAAAGGTAAAGGATTCCAGGGCGTTGTTAAACGTCACGGATTCGGTGGTGTTGGTCAGTCAACTCACGGTCAGGACGACCGTCTGCGTGCTCCGGGTTCGGTAGGTGCTTGCGCCTATCCTTCGCGTATCTTCCCGGGTACACGTATGGCAGGCCACATGGGCCAGGACCGCGTAACGGTTCAGAACCTCGTAATTTTGAAAGTTATACCTGAGTACAACTTGATCATGGTCAAGGGTAGCGTACCCGGTGCTAAGAATTCAATCGTCATTATCA
>JAFPGA010000169.1 GCA_017423085.1 Paludibacteraceae bacterium
GAGATCGACATGACCCGCATGAGCCTGACCGCCGACAACATCCGCGACGGTGTAATTGATATGGCGAAAATCTGGCTCCGGCTCAACAAGGAATATTCGGTTGGTTATCGGACAGTCCTTGTTGCCGGGAATGATGATATGGGCGGTATCGTGACATGGTGCGCGGACGATATAAACAGCTATGACGTGGAATTCTCGGCTGAAAATGAACTGAGACACAGCGCGGATCAACAGCGCGAAGATTTCCTGCAAGCGTATCAGTTGGGTCTGTTCGCAGACGAAAGAGGTATTGTCTCGAAGGAAATCAAGCGCAGAGCTTGGGAACTGTTCCAGACTGGCGAATTCTCCGAAGTTGCCGATATTGAAGATCAACAGCGAAAGAACGCACAGTATGAAGTCGTTCAGTTCCAGAGCGGCATAACTCCGCAAGAGGATCAATACGCAGACGATGAAGTCCACCTTGAAGAACATCTTAAATTTGCGTTGTCTCAGGATTACAGACTGTTGAAATCGAAGATGCCAAACTGGGCGGCATTGTTTGATGAACATATTGCACAGCACAGGGCGAAGATTCAACAGAGAATCCAACAACAGCAGATGCAACAGATGGCAATGATGCAACAAGCCAATATGCAAAGAGGGCAGTAATGGAAGAGATTAAGATATACAGACTCAATAAACGAGGCAATAAGATCACAAAGCGCATGGAAGACGGCGCACCGACATACACGATCTATGATGAAAACAATGATCCCATGTGTGTTCTCTCGTTCAAAGGCGAACATGGCAAGGTAATCACGAATTCCGATCTGCTTGAAATCGTGCGGGACAGACTGCACTACTTCAACGGAACGCGATTCACAAATCATAGTCACAAAACCGCCGAAGACCGCCTGACTGAGGCTATCATGTGGGCGGAGCGCGGTAGTATGATGCGGTCGGCATTCCTTGACGATGATGATAAGAAAGTGAAAGAGGGCTAATTATGGGCGAAGAAGAAAAGACGCTCTCCCTGAGAGACGCGATAGAACAGGGATTCAACAGAGTGGAACAGGAAGAAGCACAGCAGGGCGCGGCTCCGGGAGCGGAACCACCCTCGGATGCGGCTCCTGTGGGAACCGAAGCACCCGCACAGGCCGAAGCTCCGGCCACTGATTCTGCGCAGAATCCCGCCCCCGTCCCGGAAGTCATGGGACAACAGGCTCCGGCTCCGGCCCCGCAGACGGCTCCCGTTCAGCAGAAACAGGATCCGCTTCAAGAAATGGCGGCGATGAATCAGTATCTGATTCAGAGAGCGCAACAGCTTGAAGCGCAGATTCAGCAGATGCAGGGAACCGTTCAACAGCAATCCGAGCTTGCACAGCAGACGATTGACACGGCGGCACAACAGCCTACCATTGAGATCCCCGTCCTTGACTTCAACGAAATGCAGTATGACGATGATGCTACCCGTGCGGAGAAGATGCAAGCATGGCAGAACGCTATGATTGCCAACATCAAAGACGAGGTAACACGTCAGCGGGCGGGCGAACTGGAACCCATCATTCAAGACTGGCAACAGAAACAGCGGATCGCCGCAGAAGAAGCGGCAAAGGCTCAGATTTGGGCTGACAGCAGATTCGCCGATTTCAAAGACAACGACGCTCAGATTCAGCAGATCATAGCCGCGAACAAAGAATTTGACGGCATGGATGCGAACCGAAGATACCTCCTCGCGGGTCTGGCGGCTCGTGGTCTGAACCAATCTCATCAACAGGCTCCCACGGCGGAACAGATTGCGGAAATGTACCGTAATTCCCCCGACGCACAGCGTATCATTGATGCGGAACGTGCGCGGGCGATAGCGGACAGAAACAATCAGATTCCCACCATCCAACCTTCCTCCGGGCTGAGTACGGCGAATGCGATTCCCGATGAGGCTCCGAAGAACAAGAATGATCTTTGGCGGCAAGTCGAAGCACGTCTCGGCGGCCGATAAAAGATAAACAAACCCAATCATAAACAAAGAAAGGAAAACAGAACAATGGCACTTGTATACAATGATTACATTGCACAGGATATTGCACGGGTTGAAAAAGTTCTGAAAGAAGAATACCTGTAGTTCCTGCGCAATACCCTCAATGTGGAGGCTGATCCCTTCCTTGAAAAGATCACGAAGAACGCCCTTACCGCGAAGTCCGGCAAGTACGGCACGAGAATCGGTATCGGCGGCGGTTTCGGCATGAGTGAGGAGAGACAGCCCACCCCGCACGCTGTGGCTCCCATCTACGAAAACCTCAAATACACGTCTAAGGACGCGTACGTCGACATCAAGATCTCCAATAAGGACATCGCCCTCGCCCGTAACGATACTGGCGCACTCCTCGACACCGTCAAGGACGCTATTGATGCCTCCTATGAAGCGGCGAAGTGGAATGTGGGCCGTATGCTCTTCGGTGATGGTACTGGCGCACTTGCCAAAGTTACTGCGGCTAGCACCGGGACTATCTACGACGAGAGCGGCTCGGCTGTCACCGTTACCGAACTGACTGTCGACGATACCACCAGACTGATTGAAGGTCTTGTGATCGACACCTACACCGGGACTACCCTCGACAACTCCGCGCTTCAAATCGTCTCCGTTGACCACGCTACCAAGAAGATCCTGCTCAACAAGGCCGCTACGACTGCCATCGCGGCGAACGACGTGCTTTATGTGCAGAACTCTAAGGGCCGTGAAATCACGGGTCTGAAATCCATCTTTGACTCCAACATTACGACCATCTACGGCCTCACGAAGGCTAGCAACGCATGGATCAATCCCTCCGTTGTGGATGCTGACCACGACATTTCCGATGTGGTTATCACCAATGCGGTTCGTATGGCTGAGAGACGCAACGGCAAGATCGACATGATCATGGCGGGCGCGGGTGCATATCAGGCTTACGAATACTATATGCGTGAGTCCGGTATCAACACCTCCATCGTTGAGAAGAGACACTTCGTCTCCGGCGCGGTTGGTTACGATATCATGTTCGGTAACAGAGTCGTTACCCTCATCTACAATGATTTCGTTCCTACCGATGAAATGTGGGGCGTTGACACCAATCAGTTTGAGCTTCGTGAGACGGGTTGGAACTACGCTGTTTATCAGGGCGGCTCCATCTTCAACCTCATGGACGATACCTCCGTGTATCGCGCTCTGCTCTACAACTACATGGAACTCGTCTGCAAACATCCGGGTACTTGCATCCAGATCACCAACGCGGACGCTTCTACCTAATCGCACAGAACGAAATAAACCCTGCCGGGGGATGGGAGAAATCCCGTCCCCCTTAATTTTTGGAGGACACAATGATTCTCAAAGAACTGTATGAAAACGTCACGCACGTTCAGGCTTGCAGTCAGGACGAATTCATGTCCCACGTTGACACTACCGTTCGTGCGCTCCTTGCCCGGTATGACAAGGAATATGTTCTGCTCCCGAAGGAAGTCTGGATCAAGCACATCAACATCAACGAGGACCTTCCGGTGAGAGAAGAGTATTTCGTGGCAATCCGGGACAACGTACTGTTCCTGCTCACGGGCAACGGAGACAGGAAGACGGATTTCGTCAACGAGGCGGAAGACGCATTCAAGACCGTGTGGAAACATAAGATGCGCGGGAAGAAATTCAGAAGCGCGGATTATTATTCCTACGATTGGTGATAATGTCCGTTTTTACCTCGTAATGTAATATAGAATGAACTCAAATAAGCAAGAATGGAGGGGAATCCGATGTATAAAAGCGGCGTGAAAGTGGACGATTTCATCGAATCCCTCGTGAATGAAGCGGATATAGAAATAGAAATCCCAATGACCGCATGGCTCCGTTGGCTGAATGCGGTCGAACAGTTTGCCTACACGGAGATTTTGAAAGATTACGTCCTCACGGAGCTTAATCTTGAAACCGTTCCCGTGGATGTGATTGATCTTCGGATCCTCACGGTTCCTCCCGAAGCATCCGCTGTCCAGTATGACGATGTAATGAAGGTCTACGGAGAGAACGGCACGGAGATTCCGCGAGGTGGAGCGTCCTCGGCGTATGAATTCCCCGAAAAGAATCTGTACTACGGGAACGCACTCGGACAACTTGTTCTGAACACTCTGGAAGAACAAGCGCGGATCGGCATTGTGTACCGTCTCCGTCCGGCTCTGAAAACCGAGGAGAACATGGACGATCTTGAAGTTGCCCTGCCGCCCGAATACCTCGATATGGCGGCGGCTAAGATGCGCGGCGAGGCGTACAAGATCGCAAATGAGGATCAGATCGCCGCGAAGTGGTTGCAGGACTACAATATGCAGGTCGAAAACTTCAAGGTCTGGGCCGCGTCCCGCAACGAAAGGTTCGGTGCGTAATGGCAAAGAAAGACGAAAGACCGCCCTACGGGTCAGTCTCCATCCCTAGCGGAGAACGCAAATACAACGTAATCCGGTGGGGTTGGCAAGGTCTGAACCGCACGGATGATATAGACACGGGTCAGTTATCGGACGCGGGCGGCGTTGTAATAGATCAGCCGTATGTGTACCCGAACAAGAAGCCGAAAATATGGATAGACTTCGCAAGTGGTTATCCGCATGGAGGAAGTAAAGTATCTACCGCTCCCCGTGCGCAAGGTGTTCCAGTTGGAATATTTGGCTTCGATAATCAGCTTGTGTTTCTGTGGGAATACAAATATCCTGATGAACCATACGTCGGTTATATAACTAAATATCGACGTTCTGCGGATGGAGATACAGACATACGCCAACACTCTATGTGGAGGCAAGCTACAAGTAATGCCGGTTTACCGTCTTCCGTTGTTCAATTCAATGTGGTCGACACATCATCCGGCAATATTGTTGAGTATACTTATGACAGGAAACTTCTGGCGTACCCGTATTGTTACTCGGTTCCGTATGAGTTTGGTTCTACAAGCAGTCCGGCGAGTTCGTTCAACACAAACGACAACCCGATTCCCGTATCAAACTTCGCCGCAGTCTATGGTTCCCGTGTGTTCGGCGTGAGCGATAACGCTGTGTTTGGTTCTGCGTATAACTCCTATGTGGATTATACGCTTGACACGGCGGAAGACATTGCCTCGGATCATGCGTGGTGGTCCATGTCGCAGTCCAATACCGAAGCGGACGGAAACTTTACCGCGATCTGTACCTTCGATAACCATGTTGTCCTGTTCAAGAAGGACTATATGCAACTGGTTTACAACAACAAAAACCCGTTCAGAATCGTGGATGTGGGCGGATATGGGTGCGACAACGACAAGTCATGGACGATCCTAAACGGCGTTCTGTACTTCGCATCCCGCGAAAAGGTCTATGCTTTTACGGGCGGTACACCGAAGGACATTTCCAAGAAACTTGAAATCAAGGATCTGTCCGGCGCGGTCATGGGGTCTTACCGTGATACGGTGTGGCTCCAAACAAAGGACTCCATGTATACCTACAAGGACGGCGTGTGGTCTGACGTGGGGAATCCGTTTGCAAGTTTTCCGAACGGTCAGTATAGCCAAGTGGTTCAGTTTGCGACGCTCGATTACGGCCTTGTGGGGCTTGTGAAAACGTATAATCCCGAATGGTTAGGCCCTCCCACGTATGCGCTGTGGTATCTCGATTGGGACGTTGAGGCAATAGAACCCGCGCCGGATGAACCGGAAGAATGGGATCCCGATTATGAAGACCTTGACTGGTGGTTTGAAACCGACCTCATGGCTCTCGGAAGACTTGACGTGCGGCGCGTGAAGAAATTCTCCGCATTGACTTACGGCAAACACGCCGCGAAACTGGCGGTCTATCTGCTCCCGGATTCCGAAAAGATCCACATTGACGGCACTCTCACGGACGGACAGAAAGCGGAGCTTGCTCCGTACAAGGTTGCC
>JAFPGA010000170.1 GCA_017423085.1 Paludibacteraceae bacterium
AATATTCTCTGTATTCGTCAATGAACATATTCGCATTGTTTAGCCAATTCCACACTATCCCGCTCGTACTGACGATCAACGATGATGACCAGCACAAATATCGCACCAAGGATATGAGGAATGTACTTTTTCATTGCTCTTTCGCTTTCTCCACTAACCGTTTGCCTAATCTTATTTGCTGTTTCGTGAATAGATACGTGCTATGATGGCACCGCTGATATTATGCCAAACGCTGAAGACTGCTCCGGGAATGGTGGCTAAGGGGAAAGCGGCAAAATGCATCACCGCCAGCGAGGTCGCCAAACCGGAGTTCTGCATGCCGACTTCTATACTGAGTGCCACGCTCTTCGGGCGTTGCAGACGCAACACGCGTCCGACAAGATAGCCGATGCCAAGTCCGCAAAGATTATGAAGCATCACCACGAGCACGACGAGCAGACCTGCGGTCAGAAGACGATCGGCGTTATGCGACACCACGATGCCGACGGTAAGTGCCACCGCGAGGGATGAGAACGCAGGCAGGTAAGGCGTGACGCTTTGCGTGACTTTAGGTATAAAACGCTGGCAGAGCAGTCCACAGACAATAGGAAGAATAACGATATAGACGATGCTCATTAACATTCCCGTGGTATGCACATCCACCATCGTTCCTGCCAAGAGCCAGACGAGAAGCGGCGTCAGTATCGGTGCCAGCAAAGTCGATGCTGCGGTCATGCCCACAGATAGAGCCAGGTCACCTTTGGCAAGATAAGTGATCACATTCGATGCCGTTCCGCCCGGACAACAGCCAACGAGGATGACACCTATCGCCAGTTCTTGCGGCAACGAGAAAACCTTGGTCAGAGCCCATGCTAACAGCGGCATGACGGTGAACTGCGTGAGGCAACCGATGAGGATATCTTTGGGACGACTCAGCACTATCTTGAGGTCATTCGCCGAAAGGGTCAATCCCATGCCGAACATGATGACGCCCAACATCGGATTGATGACCCACGTGCCTATCCACGCGAGCGAAGAAGGCACAAAAAGACTTAGTGCGGCGACCATCAGCACGATTACGCCCATCCATTTGGCAATAAAATTACAGATTCGCAGTGTCATAATAATTCTGTCAACCTATCTTCCCTAAATTTGTGTCATGTGATACCCCATTCGCTTGAGTTGCACGGCGACCCCAAAGAGGTACAACTGATGCAGACAAGCTACATAGCCAAGGAACGCTTCTTTCGTGCCGGGCTCTATATTCTGATGCATCAGCGTGTTATGAACCCGCGCAGCACACTCGCTGACAAGTTCTTCGGTTGCAGCAAAGTCCTTGGACGAGAGTTTGAGGAAGTCCCTGCGGATATACTCGTCCATGGCATCATACCCACGTTTGTCTCGCAAGTACACATACAAGTCCTCTTTGGCAGCGTAGTACTGCCAATCGTCATCCCACATCTTCGCTACCGCCATGCCGATATACATCATCCACCCGAGCGACGCGAGCGGGTAGTTCTGAAACTCACGCACTCCATCAGGGATATACGCATTAGCAATCGTCTCCCATTTGCCTTCCACATCAGGACATTCGGGAA
>JAFPGA010000171.1 GCA_017423085.1 Paludibacteraceae bacterium
AAGCACTCAACCAGTGGATTGAGGTCATTGATGCCCATGTCGCCATCATGAAGGAGCTCGGTCTCCAACCTGGTGTGGACATCCGTCTGCAAGGCGAGATCCCCTTCGACCCGGCACTGCCGTACGACGAGAACTACGACCAGATCGTCTCGATGGGTGAGATCATGTCCACCCAGATCATCGCAGTCTATCTGCTCAAACAGGGGTTGTCCGTCGAGTGGTGGAACATGCCCAAACTGCTGCGAACCGACGACACATGGCGCGAGGCAAAAGTGGACAACGAAGCCAGCCGTGCTGTCATCCGCGCTGGGTGGGATAGAACCAACCGCCCGTCCATTGTCGTAGCGCAGGGATTCATCGGAGGTACCGCTGACGGCAAACGGACCACGCTCGGACGCGAGGGTTCGGACTACACGGCTGCGCTGCTGGGTAACTACCTTGATGCCGAGTCGGTCACCATCTGGAAAGACGTGCCGGGCATCCTCAACGCTGACCCGCGTATCGAACCCGACACCGTACTCATCCCCTCGCTGCGCTATCAAGATGCGGTCGAACTCAGTTATTCCGGTGCACAGATCATTCATCCGAAAACCATTCGTCCGCTTGAGAATAAGCAAATCCCGCTGTTCGTAAAACCCTTCGGCGACCCGACGGCTGCCGGTTCACGCATTGCGGCTGACGGAGTAGGACCGATAGATGTGCCGGTATATATCTGGCGCAAGAACCAAATCCTTATTACCATGCGCGCTAAAGATTTCGCGTTCGTGTTGGAGGAGAGCCTGAGCGAGATATTCGATATCATCCAGCGTCACCGCCTCAAAGTGTCGCTAATCCAATCGTCAGCTGTCACGATCTCCGTCTGTGTGGACAACACCCGTTTTGTGCCGGCAGCGATAGAAGCGCTGCAGATGCATTTCAAAGTCAGCTACAACGACCATCTGTCACTGCTCACCATCCGCGGAACTACGCCGGATATACTGGAGCGTGCCAAAGCCGGTAGAACCATCATGCTCAGCCAAACCACTCGCCGCACTGCCCGGTTGGTGGTAAAAGAAGCTGAATGCTGAAATCTGAATACTGAAAAAACATGGAACACTTAAAGCAATATTTCACAACGAGTTACTGGGTTGAACTCATCCGCTCGTTTATCCACGCCTTGGGCACGAAGAAGTTCTGGAAAGAACTCCTGCTCATGACGCTTGGTATGAGCCTTGGCGCAGCGGCGGTGTATTATTTTTTGATGCCGAGCCATCTGATCGTCGGTTCTATCTCCGGTCTCTCGATCGTGCTCAACACGCTCTTTGGCGGCACGGCAGACACCTTCTCTTATTGGGTAATGGGCATCAATGCCTTCCTGCTGCTCCTTGCTTTCATCCTGATTGGCAATGAGTTTGGTGCCAAGACCGTTTATACCGCGATGATCCTGGGTCCGCTGACACAATTATGGGACCGCATCTGTCCGAACTATTACTTCACCCACCAGGCTGTCACCGTGCCCGACGAGATCATGGCACAACTGCAAGCCGGACAAACGGTACTGGACGCCAACAACAATCCCTATATCATCAGCCGCACCGGTGAAGTCATGGAGCGTGTACGTGACAGTGTTATGAGTGGTAGTCTGGGAACAGGGGATGTGTGGTTCGACCTCATCTGCTTTGTGCTCCTGCTCAGTATCTGTCAGGCCGTTCTGTTCCGCATCAATGCCTCTACCGGCGGACTCGATATACTGGGTAAGATCGTGAACAAGTACCTCCACTTCGACATCGGAACATCCGTTGCTATCGGCGGTATCATTATCTGTTGTACCGCGTTCTTAATCAATGACTTCCGCATGGTCGTTATTGGTATCATCGGTACGTGGATCAACGGCTTGGCGATTGACTATTTCACCGCCTCGCTCAATAAACGCAAACGTGTCTGCATCGTCTCCAACGATTCGGAGCGCGTGCGCAAATATATAGTAGAAACACTCATCCGCGGCTGCTCCATCTATAAGATAGAGGGTGGCTATAGCCGCGAGGAACATATGGAGATTCAAACCCTGCTGACGCAAGATGAGTTCTCCAGTCTGATGGCCTTTATCCGTAACAATCACATTAAGGCTTTCATCACTGCCGGTAACTGCTCTGAAGTCTATGGTCTGTGGCTGAGACACAAGAAGAAAGACGGCAAAACCATTGTTGTAAATGATTAAAACGATATAATATGAAACCAACATTATTTATCTTAGCTGCCGGAATGGGTAGCCGCTATGGAGGACTCAAACAAATGGATGGTCTTGGACCGAATGGAGAAGCCATCCTGGACTACAGCGTCTATGATGCGCTGCGTGCCGGCTTCGGCAAAATAGTCTTTGTTATCCGTAAAGATTTCGAAGAGGACTTCCGTCGCGTCGTACTCAGCAAATATGAGGGCAAAGTGCAATGCGAACTCTGCTTCCAGTCTGTGGACAAAGTGCCGGCAGGTTGCAGTTATAACCCCGAGCGTACCAAACCATGGGGTACCAATCACGCCGTGCTCATGGGACGCGAACTGATCAACGAACCCTTTGCCGTCATCAATGCCGATGATTTCTACGGCAAGGAGTCGTATCAGGTACTGGCTGATTTCCTGCACTCTGTAGAGGGCAAGCAGGGACAGTACTGCATGGTCGGCTACCGCGTATGCAACACACTCAGCGAGAACGGTGCTGTCAGCCGTGGTGTATGTGCTACCGACGCAGAGGGACACCTCACCGACGTAGTAGAGCGCACCAAGATTGAGGACAAGAACGGTACCATCGTCTTCACCGAGGATGGGGTAGATACCAAACTGGACCCGCACACACCGGTGTCGATGAACATGTGGGGCTTCACGCCGGAGTATTTCCAATACAGCGAAGAGGCGTTCCGTGCTTTCCTCGCCGAGAAAGGACAGGAACTCAAATCCGAGTTCTATATCCCGACGCTGGTGAACCAGTTGATTACAGACGGCAAAGCGACCTGCAAAGTGCTGGATACGCCGGCTAAATGGTTTGGCGTGACCTATGCGGAAGACCGTCCGCAAGTGGTGATGAAAATCAACCAACTCATCAAAGATGGTGTTTATCCCGAGAAACTGTTCTAAGCTTATGAAATCAGACATGAAACGAATACTTGTTACCGGTGGTACCGGTTATATAGGCTCGCACACGACGGTGGAACTGATGCAACAGGGCTACGAAGTG
Organism: Paludibacteraceae bacterium; assembly: GCA_017423085.1. Lineage (GTDB taxonomy): Bacteria > Bacteroidota > Bacteroidia > Bacteroidales > Paludibacteraceae > Colicola. The sequence goes on from JAFPGA010000171.1 coordinate 3,209, forward strand.
ACCATCGTGGATAACCTGTCCAACTCGTCTATCGATGTACTGGACGGCATCGCTGCGATCGTAGGACGCAAACCGGACTTCGCCAATATAGACTGCGGTAACTTTGTGGACTTGGACAACGTGTTCAAGCAGTACCCGGATATAGTAGGTGTTATTCATTTCGCAGCCAGCAAAGCAGTTGGCGAATCGGTGGAGAAACCGCTGCTGTACTATCGCAATAACTTAGGCAGTCTGTGTACCTTGCTCGAAGTCATGCGTCTGCACCAGGTACCGAACCTCGTGTTCTCTTCTTCGTGTACAGTCTATGGTCAGCCCGATGCAGACCATCTGCCGGTAGATGAGACCGCACCTATTCAAAAAGCACTCTCACCATACGGTAACACCAAGCAGATCAACGAAGAAATCATCTGCGATGAGGCTCATGCGGACAAGAACCTGCATGCTACCATATTGCGCTACTTCAACCCGATTGGCGCGCACCCGTCTGCGCGTATCGGCGAACTGCCCAACGGTGTGCCGCAGAACCTGCTGCCGTTCATCACCCAGACCGCTGCCGGCCTGCGTCCGGAACTCAAAGTGTTTGGTAACGACTACAACACGCCCGATGGTTCCTGCATCCGCGATTACATCTACGTAGTAGATCTCGCTAAGGCACATGTCAAAGCCATTGAGCGCATGCTCAATGCAGCCGATCGTGAGCAAGTAGAGGTCTTCAACCTCGGTACAGGTACCGGTTTGAGCGTGCTCACACTCATCAATGAGTTCGAAGCCGCTACGGGTGTCAAGATCCCTTATACCATCGTTGGTCGTCGTGAAGGAGACATCGAGCAAGTGTGGGCTGCGCCGAAAAAAGCAAACGAAGTGCTTGGTTGGAAAGCCGACACGCCTATTCGTGATGTACTTGCTTCCGCATGGGCTTGGGAGAAACATATTAGAAACATTTAACTTATGCTTTATCCATTTAAGTTTCGCGCGCAACTGTTCCATAAAATATGGGGCGGACATACGATAGAGAAATGGTACGACCATGTGCCCGCTGATTATGAAAACGTAGGCGAAGCATGGGTGATTTCGGATATAGAGAAGTACCCGACAGAGGTCAGCAACGGCTCGCATGCCGGTGACTCGCTGCAAGACTTGTTGGAGGTATATATGGACGAACTGGTCGGCGATAAGGTCTATGAGACATTCGGAAACCACTTCCCGCTGCTCATGAAATTCATTGATGCTACGGATGACCTCTCGATTCAGGTTCACCCTGGCGATGAATATGCGTTGGAGCACGAAGAATGCCTTGGCAAAACGGAAATGTGGTATGTGCTGCCGGCGAAAGGTAAATCGTCTATCTATCTGGGTTGGAATCAACCGATGAACGTCTCGCTCATTCATGCGGCTATCGCAGACGGTTCGCTTGCATCCTATCTGCACAAATACGATGTGCATGAAGGAGATGTAGCATTCATTCCTGCCGGCACCGTACACGCGATGTGCAAAGATACGATCGTAGCGGAGATTCAGGAAAACTCGGATATCACCTATCGTCTCTATGACTACAACCGCGTCGGTAATGATGGTCGCAAGCGCCCGCTGAATCTGGACAAGGCACTTCAAGTATTGGACTTTGTGCCGGAGAACAGTGCATCCGTTAAACGCACAGCTCCGCGTATCAATGGAGCGGTCAATCTGCAGCAGAACTCGTATTTTACGGTCAATCTGCTCTCGCCAATGCAACCAATTCAGCGCGATTATGCGCCGCTTGACTCGTTTGTAGCATACATGTGCGTAGAAGGCTCCTGTACAGTCAATGCCTTAGACTGTGAGTCAGAAGATGCTACCGTCTCTCTCAAGACAGGCGAAGCGGTACTCATCCCGGCTGTGCTCAACGATATACGCATCGAACCGCACGGCAGCTGCAAACTGTTGGAGGTCTATGTTGAGTTATAATCTGACGGCTGACGGCTGAATGCTGAGTACTGAATACTAAAAAAGAGGCTTATGCCTCTTTTTTTATTGGAAGAAACTGAAATGTACACTTCCGTACGTTCGCGTCTCGATATGTCTCGGATGATTCGTAAAATCGGTGTCCTTGCCGTGCTCAATGACTAACCAGCCGTCCTGTTTAAGTATATCTTTCTCTAAAATGGCATCGGGCAGAGTAGGTAAAGCTTCCAGCGCATAAGGCGGGTCTGCAAAAACAAGGTCATACTTAGTGCGGCAAGCATTGAGAAACTTGAACACATCGCCTCGTATCACACTCAAATTGCGGATACCCAACTGACGGCAGCAACTGATGATCCAGTTCTGCTGCACATGCGCTATCTCCACTGCCGTCACTTCACGTGCACCGCGGCTCACACACTCAATGCCGATTCCGCCTGTGCCGGCAAACAAATCCAACACGTCTATCCCCTCAAAATCAATGCGATTGTTGAGCAGATTAAACAGACTCTCCTTCGCGAAGTCTGTCGTCGGCCGTGCGGTGATATTTTTAGGGGGCGACAGTCGCCGCCCCCCGTATATGCCACTAATAATTCTCATTAGTTATTCGCCCTACAATCACTCCCAGTTACCGGCGTTGTTGTTCGGTGCGTAAACGTCACCTACTTTCAAACCTGCGTAGTGATCCAGTTTCTTTTCGCGGTCAATCAGGTTAACCAACTCCTGCTTGTTCAAATCGCTTAAATATGCCTCAAACGGTGCACGTGCTTCGAAGATAGGAACGCGGATTCCTTGGCTGGTCTTATAGTCATTGTTAACTTCAATCTCAAACTTCAAACCGTTGCCATACGGAATTTTAACAATCGTATCAACTGTTTCAGCTGTGTATTCTCCGTGGAAAAGAGCTTCCAGCATATTCAGCTCAATCGTATCACGACGGAAACCTTGCAGATTGTTCTTCTTGACATCGGCATCGTTCTCCCAGATATAAGCGTATAACGCGTCCATATCATTCGGGTCGAGATTCAGCTTCTTGTTTTTCAGCGCTTTTTTCTTCGCCTCGTTGAGAATTTTAACAGCCTTCGGCTCTGTCAAACCAGCCTCTAATTGCTTGTCTGTCAGACTTCCCTCTTTCAGCAACTCTTTCTTCGGAGCTGTCTTCAGGAAAAGTAATAGTGAGTCCGCATCTGCAGTGAATCGACCGTTTTGGTGATGATACTCAACCATTGCGGTGCGGAAATCAACCAGATGCTTGATGACTGCTACTTCACGCTCTGCACGGGAGTTCTCAAACTTAATAGGTGTGGTAACGCTTGTCACACAGAAGTAACCCATTACTACAACTGCGATAAAAAGTACGCAAATTACAATAATTCTTGATGCTTTCATTATGATTAAATTTATTAGTTTGCACAAAATCGCTGCAAAGTTACAACAAATATTTGGAATATGCAAGACTTTTGACTAAAATATATCGTTTTTATTTGCATAAATAAAAATTTTTTACTAAATTTGCACCGTTTTTTTAATTCGCAGATATGGAAGATAGCAACAAAGTCTTATATTCGATACTCAACGAACGTCTGGAATTGATGCGACAACTCGACAAAGAGGGTGACTCCGACAGACGTCGGCACATTGCCAAAGAGACGCAGACGCTGCATGCTCCCATGGCGCACCGGTTAGGTTTGTATCAAATCAAAACGGAGATGGAGGACTTGGCGCTCAAGTTCCTCGAGTACGATACCTATAAATATATCGCGCACGCGCTAAACGCGAAGAAAGCAGAACGTGAGGCGTATGTGGCGTCGTTCATCGCGCCGCTGGAGAAGAAACTCAAAGAGGAAGGCTTTGTCTTTACCATCAAAGGACGTCCTAAATCCATTCACTCCATCTATCATAAGATGCAGGCACAGCACTGCGATGTGGATAAGATTTACGACCTGTTTGCTATCCGTATCATTCTGGACTCTGCACCGGAGAAAGAGAAATCCGACTGTTGGCAAGTCTATTCGCTTATCACCGATATTTTCCCACCGAATCCCAAACGTCTGCGCGATTGGCTGTCCGTGCCCAAAGAGAACGGATATGAGTCGCTGCACACAACGGTTCTCGGCCCCGATAAACGGTGGGTAGAGGTACAAATCCGTACTCGTCGTATGGACGAAATAGCGGAGCAGGGAGTAGCTGCGCACTGGTCGTACAAAGGCATCAAAGGCTCTATCGTGCAAAAGTCCGGAGATATCTACGTCTTCACGCCGACTGGTGATTTGCGTCGTTTGCCGGAAGGCGCAACCGTATTGGATTTCGCATACTCAATTCATAGCGAAGTGGGTGCGCACTGCGTGGGCGGTACTATTCGAAATCAAAATGTCTCTATTCGACAAAAACTGGAGAACGGTGATCAAGTGTCCATTATGACCTCGCCGAACCAGCACCCGAATGCCGATTGGCTCAATTTTGTAGTGTCCACTAAGGCGCGTAACAAGATCCGTCAGGCACTCAAAGAGATTGAGTACAAACAGGCGGCAGAAGGAAAAGAGATCATCGATCGGAAGTTCAAGAACTGGAAGATCAACTACACCGAAGGGGATATCACCAAGATGGCGATTCGTCTGGGATACAAAGCGGTGTCGGATATGTATCAGTCGGTGGCGACCGGTAAAGAGGATGTGCAGCGTCTGCGCGACGTGTTGCTCGAACCCGAAGAGGCTCCCATACAGCGTGAACACACGGAGTATGTCGACCGCTCCGAACTCAAAGGATTGGCGATTGAGGTCGATATGAACGTAAAGAACGTGGACTACAACCTCTCTAAGTGCTGCAACCCGCAGCCCGGAGATCCTATCTTTGCATTCGTGTCTGTCACCAAAGGTATCCGTATTCACCGCATCGACTGCCCGAATGCGGACAACATTCGTGAGCGCTATCCCTACCGCATGATACCCGCTCGCTGGTCAAAGAAAAGTTAATTTTTAATTTGTCAGACTATCCCAGCATAGTATTGGAGCAAGCGGTGAACCAAATGGCATCGCTGCCGGGAGTAGGGCGCAGAACGGCTCTGCGGCTGGTGTTGCATCTGCTGCGTCAGTCGGACACCGAAGTGGAAGCGTTCTCCAATGCCTTCACACGTCTCAAAAAAGACGTGGTCTACTGCCGTGAGTGCCACAATATATCCGACACGGAGATTTGTCCTATCTGCGGTTCGGCGCGGCGTGACCATGCGACGATCTGCGTGGTGGAGAATGTGCAGGACGTCATGTCGATTGAGAACACCGGACAATACAACGGCGTTTACCATGTACTTGGTGGCGTTATCTCGCCGATGGAAGGTATAGGACCGAAGGATATCGAAATCGACTCGCTCATTGAGCGTCTCACCAAAGGTGAGGTGGACGAGATTATATTGGCGCTGCCTACCACGATGGAAGGTGACACAACGAACTTCTATATCTACCGCCGGATACAAAATGCCGGCATCGATTTGCGCATTTCGCAAATAGCACGCGGTGTGGCGGTAGGTAACCAACTGGAGTACACGGATGAGATCACACTCGGACGCTCTATCGTCAACAGAACGGACTTCAAACTGAATTAGTAAATTTAATTTGATTGCTATAATGGACAAAGTTGTCAGACATCTCAATTGGTATTACTATGGTGTGATGGCAGTGACCCTGATCATCATGACCGCTATGTACTATGCAGCGAAAAATCAGTTGTACATACCCTTGGACCGTACCTCGACGATCGGCATGGCGGTGCAGTATTTCATCATATTTGACGCGCTCATCACCATTCCGCTGGGCTTATACCTCATCAAATGGCGCAAACCGCAGACGCTGGAGAAATACTAGAAACTGGCTGTAGCACGCATTCTGTTGGTCAGCAACGCCATGCCGCTTGGCATTCTCGCGTATTTCTGGCTGGCAGATGAAAATGGGTTCTATATGTCTATGTTTTGGGTGGCTGCTGTCGCTGCGATAGGTTGGTTCTTCACCAAACCCACGCTTGGCAAAGTGGACAAGGAAATGACACCCGAGGACCCCAATATGCCTACGTACTAAAAAATGTAAATTGTAATTTTATATGATTATAGCTTGTGACTTTGATGGTACTATTGTGACGCATGAGTACCCGAAAATAGGCAAACCCATTCCGTTTGCGATCCAGACATTGAAAAAACTGCAAGAAGAGGATCATCACCAAATCATCCTTTGGACGGTGCGTGAAGGAGAACTATTGGACGAGGCAGTCGCTTACTGCAAATCCAAAGGACTGGAGTTCTATGCGGTCAATTCCAATTATCCGGAAGAAGAACCGGAGCATAAACCGGCACGCAAACTGGTGGCTGATTTGTGGATTGATGACCGGAACCTCGGCGGACTGCCCGATTGGGGAGTGATTTACAACATGATTCACACCAACCATGCCTTCGAACCCGCACCGCAAGGCAACATGGAAGATCTGAGACCCAAAAAGAAACAGGGTTTCTTCAGTAAGTTGTTCGGATGATTCGTTTGCGCAAAATAGAACCCTCTGACGTGCCTTATCTCTATCGATGGGAGAATGACGCGACGGCTTGGACGGATGGCTCCAACCATAATCCGCTCTCGCAGCAGGACTTGCGTGACTATATTGCTTCTACAACCGGTGATATCTACAAGGATGGTCAACTGCGGCTGATCATTTCTTCAAATGACCAAATGGTAAATGAAGCAACCGTAGGTTGCATTGATCTCTTTGATTTCGACCCGCGCAATCGTCGTGCCGCGTTAGGTATGTATATCGCTCCTGAGTTTCGAGGCAAAGGAGTAGGGCGCGAGGCGCTGCTGCAGATGGAGCACTATGCCTTTGATTTTCTGCATTTGCGTGTGCTCTATGCTGTGATCGCTACGTCCAACACCGTCTGTTCTGCGCTCTACCAATCGGCGGGCTATGCCCCCTCTTCGCCCTTACCGGCATGGACACTGGAGTCCGATGCTGTGATATGGATTAAAACCAATTGAAACACCTTTTATCCAGATAGATTATGAATCGAAACGGACTCAAATTATTTCTGCTGGCATGCTTTGTGCTGGCGGTTATGCCTGTTTGTGCAGCTATCAAATACCCGTGCCAGAAGGAACTGAATAAGGGACAGTATGAACTGGCTTTGCAGCAAATAAAGCAGTTGTTGGCAAAGACACCGAAGGACTGCAAAGCGAATTATGCGGCATATATGCTTTACACGGATAGCCTGTGGGACGGGTATAATCCCGAATTGGGCTATGATTACTTGGTCAAATCGCAAGCCGCTGTGGCGAAGGACCGCTCTAAATTGGAGAGAGCAGGATACACCAAAGATTTATACAAAGCTGACTATGTACGTGTAGGTGAGATGTTGTGGGCGGAATATGAGCAAAAAAACACAAATGAGGCGTATGAATATTTTGTCAACACCTTCAAGAAACTTCCTGCGCGTATTAAGAACCGAGCATACAAAGTGTTGTACGAACCGGCATATTTGGAAGCCGTTACTATAAATACGGAAACTGCATATAATCAGTATATTAAAACCTATCCGAAATCACCTTACTGCAAATTGGCGGAAGCGCGTAAGGTGCTTCTTACTGCCGGTTCCGACTGGAGAAAATATAGAGATTTGTTGGAGCAATCCAAGGAGAGTGAAGTGCGGAAGTTTGTGATGCAGGAGATGTATGGTGTACTGCGTACAACACGCAATCTGGAAGGCTTGCGATATGGGTGTAAATTTTCCGATTTGGCATTGCGGGACAGTTGTCTCTATTGGCTGCATTACGCATATACCGAAACGGATGATATACGCCGCTTGGAGCAGTTTTATAAGGACGTCAAGCGCATTGAGAGCGGGATGTACGACAGTTTGCAGCGCAAGGATGATCGGATTTTTGAAACATTTTACAAGTTCCGTAATAATCGTTCTTATGAGAACGCGGAGCAGTTTGTCTATGCAGCAGCACCGTATTATCTGGCATATTCGATGCTGCAGGAATTGATACACGGTTATGTGCGGGATAAGAATTGGGAAGGAGCACTGGCGGAAACAATGAAGTTCGACAGTTGTTTTGCCGGTGAGCATCGGTATGAACAACTAAAACAAATCTTATCGCGTCAGTTCGATTATTCGGTTGTTCCGCAGAAACTGCCGGATGACATTAATACGGACGAAGGAAACGAGTATGCTCCTCAGTTGTCCGGTGATGGCAACACCCTTTTGTTTTGTGGCAGAAATCGTTTGGATAGTATTAGTGGAGAGGATGTCTATGAGGCGAAGCGTGTGAACGGAGTTTGGCAGTCCGCACATCCGGTCACTGAATTATGCACCGATGGTAATGATTCTCCGGATTTCTTGTCTGTGGACGGAAACAGCCTCATTATGTTCCGTGGCGGTAAGTTGTACATCTCTCAAAAGACTGCAGATGGATGTGGAGCGGCGGAAATTCTTTCTGCTAATATCAATTTCTGCGCATGGCAGTCCGACCCCTGTATCACTAGTGATGGTCGTGCTATGCTGTTTGCCGCACGCAGTGTCACGGAGCGCGAATTGGCCGTGAAGGATTGGACGGTACTCCGTTCCCACGAGAGTTTTGAGCGAACCAATATATACGTCTCTCTCTTGCAGGATGATGGCACGTGGGGAGTTCCCGTTGATTTGGGACCTACCATTAATACGTCTATGTGTGATAGAGCTCCTTTCCTTCATCCGGACATGCGTACGCTCTATTTCTGTTCCGAAGGTCATGGTGGTTTGGGAGGTCTGGATGTCTATAGGGCACGACGTCTCAGAGAGGACAGTTGGACAGAGTGGAGTGAGCCGGAGAACTTGGGAAAAGAGATTAACACCGAAGGAGATAACTGTTGGTATATCATCTCCACGGACGGACAAACAGCCTATTATTCTGCACGCGAAAGAGGTACAAGGTATGATCTATACCAACTGCCTTTGCCCGCTTATTTCCAGCCTGATAAGGTGGCAACTATCTCCGGTATGCTGTTGAACAAGGATGGACAACCTCTGGATGCGGAAATCATTTGGGAGGACTTGATGGCGCATCAGATTGTAGGACGTTCCCGTTCCAATCCGGAAGATGGCACGTTCTTTATTGTGCTGCCGAAGGGCAAGATTTACGGCTATTATGTGGATAAGGAAGGCTTTTTCCCTATTGCGGACAATATTGATCTTCGTGAAGTGGAAGATATGGTGGAGATGAAGCAGGATATCACGGTCATTACGTACCAGCAGATGATAGACGAACAGATCCCAATGCCGCTCAACAACCTCTTTTTTCCCACGGCACAGTCTTCTTTGCTGCCGGAGTCACAGAGTGAGTTACGCCGTATGGCAAAGATCATACGGGAAATTGGAGGAAGGGTAGAGATAAGCGGACATACTGATAATGTGGGAACTGATAGCGCGAATCAACTTTTGTCCGAGCAGCGCGCCAAAGCCGTCTATGATTTCCTGATTAACGAAGGTTGCGACCCGGATCTGCTCCAATGGAAAGGCTACGGCAAAACCAAACCCGTTGCAGACAACCGCACCGAGTCCGGTCGCCAGAAGAACCGCCGAGTCGAACTCCGCTTTATACAATAACCCCTGAGTAACCCCGTTTTAACCACCGAGTAGGAGTCTTACCCAAGGATCACCCAAGGATGGCCAAAAGACCACCCAAGGATTGATCCTGAAATTTGTTATGTTGATTCTTATACTATATATACATAGTATATATACTTTTCGTCACATTTAATTCACAAGAAAGCTTTCTTTTTACGCACAATTTAACCTTATCTGCAAAAAATCGCCTAAATACTTGCATATATGCAAATTTTTTACTACCTTTGCAGTCCCAAACGGAAATGATGACCATTAGCCATGCAGACGATTTGTGCGATATCAACCCCTTACGGTACAGGTGGAATAGCCGTGCTGCGAGTGTCTGGTGAGGATGCTATCCGCATTGTGGACAGCCTCTTTGTCGGGCGTGTGGCGTTGGCGGACACATCGGCAAACACGGTGCGTCACGGGCGGATAGAGCGGGGTGGTGAGACCTTGGATGACGTGCTCTGCTCTGTGTTCCGCGCACCGCATTCGTTCACGGGCGAAGACACGGTAGAGATAGCTTGTCATGGCAGTTTGTATATACAGCAGACCTTGCTTCAATGGCTTGTTGATGTAGGGGCACATATGGCGCAGCCTGGCGAGTTCACACGTCGCGCATTCCTAAACGGTAAGATGGATCTGGCGCAAGCGGAAGCTGTAGCAGATTTGATAGCTGCGCAATCGAAAGCGGAGAAAGACTTGGCAATCAGTCAGTTACGCGGTTCGGTGTCGAATGAACTGAACAGTCTGCGTGAACGGCTGCTGCATTTCACATCCCTCATCGAACTGGAACTGGATTTTGCTGACCATGAGGAATTAGAGTTCGCCGACCGCACGGAACTGACGGATTTAGCCGGTGGAATCGAGCAGAAGTTATCGGCTCTGATGACTTCCTTCCGCACGGGTAATGCGATTCGAAACGGTATTCCGGTAGCTATCATCGGTGCGCCTAATGTGGGCAAATCGACGCTGCTGAATGCGCTGTTGGGCGAGCAGCGTGCCATCGTGAGCGATATACAAGGCACCACGCGTGACACGATAGAGGACACACTTGTTCTGGACGGAATCCTTTTCCGTCTCATCGACACTGCCGGACTGCGTGAGTCGCAAGATGCACTGGAGAATATGGGCATGGAGCGTAGCCGCATAGCGGCGCAACAGGCGCAGATTATTATTTATTTGAGTGAGAATGGACAATGGCCAATGGACATTGTCCATTCTGGAACGCTGATAAGGGTGTTGAATAAAATCGACCAATTACCATTGACCAATTATCAATCACCAATCGCTATTTCTGCTAAAAATGGCGAGATAGAGCTGCTCCGTCAGGAGTTGGTGCGTGTTGCGCGTGCCGGCATGCAGACTACTGCTGTGATGCTGTCTAATGCACGTCATTATGAGGCGGTGAGCCGTGCCCACGAAGCCATCGTACGTGTTCAGCAGGGATTAGCAGACGGACTGTCTGGCGAACTGCTATCTATGGATCTGCAGGATTGCCTTGCCGCACTCGGTGAGGTGACAGGACAAATAACGAACCAAGAAGTATTGTCAAACATATTCAGTAAATTCTGTATAGGAAAATGATTTTATCCATGACCGGTTATGGCAAAGCCGAAAGCCAATTCCGCGGACGCAAACTGATTTGCGAAATCCGTTCTCTCAATTCCAAATCGATGGACCTTTCCGTGCGTTTGTCATCGCCTTTCCGGGCACGTGAACTGGATCTGCGCACCATCGTTTCCCAGCGTTTGGAACGCGGCAAAGTGGACTTGGCACTCTTCATTGAAGAGTCGTCTTCCGTAAATAATCAGCCCTCAGCCATCAATTGGGATGCCGCTAAACAATACGCGGAGCAGTACAATGCGCAATTCGGTGAGGTGCCGGCAGAAGTGATGGCGGCTATCCTGCGTTTCCCGGATGTGCTTAAGGTGCAGGAAGATAACTCCGATTTGACCGACGAAGAGTGGAGTGGTGTGCAAGAGACGCTCAACCGTGCGATCGATGCGTTCATCGCTTTCCGCACACAGGAAGGCGCTGCGCTGCAAGCTATGTTCACCGAAAAACTCGATGGAATCGCAGCACTCTTGGCACAAGTGGAGCCGTTTGAGAAAGGACGCGTGGCGAAAATCAAAGAGCGTTTAGAGCAGAACCTCGCTCAGTTGTCGGCAGAGACCCAAGCGCAGATTGATCGAAACCGATTAGAGCAGGAGATGATTTATTACCTCGAAAAGCTCGATATCACCGAGGAAAAAGTGCGACTGACCAATCATATCAAGTATTTCCGCGAGGTGATGGCGAACGAAGGAAGCGGAGTTGGCAAAAAACTCGGTTTCATTGCCCAAGAAATGGGACGCGAAATCAATACCCTCGGCTCCAAATCCAATCAGTCCGAGATGCAAATCATCGTTGTGAAGATGAAAGATATACTGGAGCAAATCAAAGAACAAGTCCTTAATGTGCTATGATATACATTTTTTGTGCGCCTTCGGGCAGCGGTAAATCGACCATGGTGAAGCATCTGCTTACCAATCATCCGAACCTGTTTGAGTTATCTGTCTCTTGTACCACACGTCCGCCGCGCGGGCAGGAAGTGCATGGTAAAGAGTACTATTTCATTACGGTGGAGGAGTTCCAAAAACGCATCGAAAACAATGATTTCATCGAGTATGAACAGGTCTATGACGGACTCTATTACGGCACACTCAAAGAAGAGATTGACCGCATAGAAGCGGCTGGTCGTCAAGTGCTGTTTGATGTGGATGTAAAGGGCGGACTCAAACTGAAGTCCATCTTGGGTGACCAAGCCACCTCTATTTTCATCTGTCCGCCGTCGATCGAAGAGTTGCGCCGTCGTCTGGAAGGACGTGGAGACACCAGCCCTGAGATGATAGAGAAACGCTTGGCAAAAGCGTCCATTGAGTTGGAAGACATGAAACATTTTGACCGCGTGGTCGTCAACGATGACCTCGCGCACGCCTTTGAGCAACTCGATGCTATCATCGACGAAAACTGAATATTGAATGCTGAAAACTGACGGCTGATGGCTAAAATCGGTATATACGGCGGTAGTTTCAACCCCGTGCACTTCGGGCATGTGGGATTGGCTCAGTGGGTGATGGAGCACACGGATCTCGATGAGTTATGGCTGCTGGTGAGCCCGAATAACCCGTTGAAACCGGCAGGTTCTCTTGCTCCGGAGCAGGAACGGCTGGCTGCTGTTCGCGAGGCGGTGATGGATATCCCGCATGTGAAGGCCTCGGACTTCGAGTTCTCGCTGCCTCGTCCTTCATACACCGCTAACACCCTTCGTGAACTGCAGAAACACTACCCTGAGCACGAGTTCACGCTGGTCATCGGTGAAGATAATTGGGCGATTTTCAACCAATGGCGCGAGTATGAGTTCATTCTTTCCCACTTCCGTATTTTTGTCTATCCTCGTCACGGTCAACTGAGTTATGACCAATCACCCGTTCACAATGCCAAAAACGTCCATTTTTTGGCTTCTGCCCCCTATTTTGATATATCATCCACCCAAATACGTGCAAATTTATTAAAATAATTTGCATATGTGCAAAATTCTTCGTATCTTTGCACGCTAAAACGGAAGTTTAACCTCATCGATAGTATGAAAGAATACAATTTGACAACGAAAATGCGTTCCTATCAGTGGGACGAATTGACCGACGAGCAACGTGAAGTATTGACTATTGCCAAAGAGCAGACGGAGCATAGTTATTGCCCATACAGCCATTTCCATGTGGGAGCGGCAGCTAAATTAGGAAACGGAGTCATTGTTCGCGGAGCTAATCAGGAGAATGCCGCTTATCCGAGCGGTCTGTGTGCGGAGCGCACTGCATTGTTCGCTGCCGGAGCACAGTATCCCGAGCAACCGGTGACGCATCTGGCTATCGCTTGCTTCACGGGAGGGCATTTCACCAAAGAACCGGGCGCACCTTGTGGCGCTTGTCGGCAAGTGATGCTGGAGACGGAGCATCGTTATGAAGGGAAAATGGAAGTGCTGCTGTACGGCGAGGATGGAACGTATGTGTTTGAGTCGGCAGCTGATTTATTACCGTTGATTTTTGTGAAGGAGAACCTCAAAGGCTGATGGCTGATGCAGGTCTTCACCGGCTGAAAGCTGATGGCAAGAATAATAAAGAAAATAGACATTTACCTGTTGCGTAATTTTCTGGGACTGTTCCTGGCTACTTTCTTTATTGCGATCTTTATCTTGTTGATGCAGTTCATGTGGATGCATGTGAACGATCTGGTGGGCAAAGGAATCGGTATTTCCGTATTGTCGGAGTTCTTCTTGTATGCCGCGGCATCGGTAGTTCCTTTGGCGCTGCCGTTGGCTATTTTGCTCAGTTCGCTCATTTCGTTCGGTAATCTGGCGGAGAAGTTTGAGTTAACGGCGATGAAAGCGTCGGGAATCTCGCTGTTCCGCATCATGCGACCGCTCATTTTTACCGTTGCGATGCTCAGCGTGGGTGCGTTCTTTTTCAGCAACAACGTGCTGCCAAAATCCCAAATGAAACTGTGGGCGCTGATTTTCTCGCTCCGCCAGAAAAGTCCCGAACTGCAAATTCCGGTAGGCGAGTTTTACGACGAGATAAGCGGATATCATATCTATGTACGCAGCAAAACGCATAAAGGCGAATTGCTCAACATCATGATTTACGATTATTCAGCGGGTTTTGAGAACGCCAAAGTGATGGTAGCGGACACCGGAAGGCTGTCAGCCAGTGCGGACAAGCGCTTTCTGATGTTGGACTTGATTAACGGTGAGTCGTTTGAGAACCTGAGCCAGAAGCAGCAACGCGCTACGAAAACAACGAAGAATATTCCGTATAGGCGTGAGACATTCAGCCACAAGCGCATTGTAATAGATTTTGCCACGGATTTCAACCGCTACGATGAATCTATATTAGAAGATCAGCACGTGAGCAAGAACGTGGCACAACTTCTCCATTCTATTGATTCTGTGCATGTGGTCTCTGCTAAACGAAGGACTGAACAGAGTGCGGACCTCATAGCGAACCGTTATTTCGGAAGGGAGAACAGCAGGGGAGAAGTCATTATTCCGACTTCTATCACGCCGGATGAGAAACAGATGTTCAATCTTGACTCGCTTCGCGCATCAATGGATATACTGCGCCAACGGCAAATATACGTTATAGCCAAAGAGCGTGCGCAGAACTACCGCACCCAAATTGAGTATAATGCGATCATGTTGGATGATGCCGAGCGGTATATACGCAAACATGAAATAGAACTGTACCGTAAGTTCACTCTGGCGTTTGCTTGCCTTATTTTCTTCTTTATTGGAGCACCGCTTGGCGCTATCATCCGAAAAGGAGGACTTGGAGCACCGGTAGTTATTTCGGTAATACTATTCATTATATACTATATTATTGACAACACAGGCTATAAAATGGCACGTGAAGCATTATGGCCTTGTTGGGCGGGAATGTGGCTTAGTTCGTTTATATTATTACCGGTAGGTATATTCCTTACCTATAAGGCGACAACTGATTCACCGCTTTTCAATCCCGAGGCATGGACAATGACGTTCAAAAAAGTGCAAGAGCGCGTAAAAGAAATCTTTGCGCACAACAAATTATTTAGATGATTAATATGAAAATCAATACAATAGAAGAAGCGTTAGATGATTTCCGAGAAGGGAAGTTTGTTATTGTAGTGGACGATGAAGATCGCGAAAATGAAGGTGATTTCATTATTGCGGCAGAGAAAATCACGCCGGAGAAAGTAAACTTCATGCTTCAGCATGGTCGTGGTGTGCTCTGTTGTCCTATACCCGAAGCGCGGTGCGCAGAACTGGATTTGATGCACCAGGTAGCGAATAACACGTCAATGTTAGGTACGCCTTTCACTGTCACAGTGGACAAACTGGAAGGTTGCACCACCGGTGTCTCTGCTGCTGATCGTGCCGCTACTATCCGTGCCTTGGCGGACCCCAACAGCAAGCCCGAGACCTTTGGACGACCGGGACATATCAATCCCTTGTATGCCAAACCGGGTGGAGTACTGCAACGCGCAGGACACACCGAAGCGGGAGTGGATTTGGCTCGTTTGGCTGGGCTGCAACCAGCTGCTGCGTTGATAGAGATAATGAACGAAGACGGCACAATGGCACGAATGCCCCAGTTACAGGAAGTAGCACGGGAGTTCGACCTCAAAATCATCACGATTAAAGATCTGATTGCTTTTAGGCTGGAGAAAGATAGTCTTACAGGCGAAGCCGGTCTTACAGCAAAGCGGTCTTTCAGTGAAACGGTCTTTCAGCGTAGCGGTCTTATCGAGAAAGGTGAAACGGTCTTTCTGCCGACGCAGAACGGAGAATTCCTTCTCACGCCGTTCCGTGACCTGACCACCGGACTGGAGCACGTAGCACTAACTAAAGGTGAGTGGAAAGAAAGCGAGCCGGTGCTCTGCCGTGTACACTCCAGTTGTATGACAGGAGACATATTCGGCTCTAAACGATGCGAGTGCGGCGAGCAGTTAACCAAGGCGATGCAGATGATTGAGGCGGAAGGACGCGGCATCATAGTTTATATGAACCAGGAAGGACGCGGCATCGGACTGATGAACAAGATACGCGCGTACAAACTGCAAGAGCAAGGAGACGACACGGTGGAAGCCAATGTGCATCTCGGATTCCGCCCAGACGAGCGCGACTACGGGGTAGGTGCACAGATTCTTTGCGAAATGGGAGCACGCAAACTGCGGCTGATGACCAATAATCCCGTCAAACGTGTCGGATTGGAAAGTTACGGCATAGAAATAGTTGAAAATGTGCCGATTGAAATTCAACCAAACCCTTGGAACGAACGCTATATGCGTACTAAAAAAGAAAAAATGCATCACGATTTGAAACTGGTCTGATGAGTTTGGCACGGTATTTGAGAGATGAAAGGTGAAACCCTTTAAAATTGTACGATTATGAAAAAATTAACTACACTTCTGATGACGCTGATGCTCATGAGTACGGCGTTATGGGCAGACGAAACAGTGACCGTTTCTGCCACCAGTTCTGACATCTCGGAAGGACTCGATCTGAAGGTGGTAGCTAAGCTGTTTGCAGAGGCTAGGAACCTGGAAGAGTTCGAGACGATGCTCAACAACCCGGACAGCGCATTCTGTAACTTGGACCTCAACGGTGACGGGGAAGTAGATTACCTGCGCGTAGTAGAAATAGGTGAAGGCAACAAACGTCTCATCGTACTCCAAGCCGTTCTCGCAAAGGATATATTCCAAGACGTAGCCTCGATATACGTAGAGAAAGATGATCAGGAGCAAGTAACCGTTCAGGTAATAGGTGATGAGTACGTATATGGTGCAAACTACATCATAGAGCCTGTTTACGTTTACCGTCCGGTAATATACGATTGGTTCTGGAGCGCAGCTTGGGTAGCATGGTACTCGCCTTGGTATTGGGGGTATTATCCGAACTGGTGGTACAGTCATCACTGCTGGGCACATGATTGGTATTGGCATCATTGCTATGCTTACCATCATCATCACCACTGGTGCTCGTTCCGTCCCGGACATCACGTTCATCACGGCTATCACGAGATGCATCGCGGTGTAACCCGTAGAGACTACGCAGCCGTTCATCCGGATCGCTCGTTCTCACATCGTAACGCCGGTTTAACGAACGCTCGTGATATACGAAGCGCAGGACGAACAGCAGTTGCTGGCGGAGCACGCCATGCTGGCACAACAGCTACAGCTGGTGGTACGCGTGGAGCCGCAACAACAGCAAGACCTGCAGGAGCGTCCGGTCGTACGTATGGTAGTACTCACACTGCAGCTACAAGATCAGAAGCATCTCGCTCTGGCGCTACTACTGGACGTGGTGCTGCTGCCACAGCAACAACGGCTCGTCCGGCTACAACTACCCGTTCAACGACAGCAACGACAACCCGTCCTGCAACAACGACACGTTCTACCACAGCACGTCCTGCTACGACGACTCGTTCAACAACGGCAACGACAACCCGTCCTGCTACGACAACTCGTTCTACCACAGCACGTCCTGCCACGACGACTCGTTCAACGACAGCACGTCCGGCTGGTACATCCTCAACCGTTCGGACTCCGAGCACAACTACTCGCAGCGGTGGAACAGTTAGTACCGGTAGCCGTGGAGGTGGAAGTATCAGCACTGGTGGCGGCAGTCGTGGAGGTGGAAGCATCAGTACAGGTGGCGGAAGCCGCGGAGGTGGTAGCAGTTCCGGTGGTGGTAGCCGCGGAGGCGGTGGAGGTCGCCGATAGACTGAACAACAAAAAAGGTGGTCCAACGACCACCTTTTTCTATGCCTTAGCATCTCTATCAATGCGCTGCCAGCATATGTGCCGGATTGAGCAGTTCGTCCAACTGCTCTTTGCTTAGCAGTTGGTGTTCCAGCACTAAGTTATAGACACTCTTACCGGTCTCCAATGCTTCTTTGGCAATCTTAGTCGAAGCCTTGTATCCGATAACAGGGTTCAGCGCGGTGACAATACCGATAGAGTGTTTAACCGTCTCCAGGTTATGCTTGCGGTTGACTGTAATGCCGTCGATACATTTCTCGCGCAGAATAGCCATGACATTGCGCAGCCACGTGATGGACTCGAAGATACACTCGGTGATGATCGGCTCCATGACATTGAGTTGCAGCTGACCTGCCTCGGCAGCAAAGGTAACGGCAGTGTCATTGCCGATCACTTTGAAGCATACTTGGTTCGTCACCTCCGGAATGACCGGATTGACCTTACCCGGCATGATGGAACTGCCCGGAGCCATCGGCGGCAGATTGATTTCGTGCAATCCGCACCGCGGTCCGGAAGCCATTAAACGTAAGTCATTACATGTCTTACTTAGTTTGACCGCTAAACGCTTGAGCGCAGCAGAGTAACTGACATAAGCACCTGTGTCCGGTGTGGCTTCTACCAAGTCACTTGCCAGTACGAACGGCTCGCCCGTCAACTCGCACATCTTCTTAATACACAATTCTGCGTACCCTGCGCGTGCGTTGAGACCGGTACCGATCGCTGTACCACCCATGTTAATCTCATATAGCAGATTGACATTGCGCTCTAAATTCGCTACTTCTTCTTCCAGATTGTTGGCAAACGCATGGAACTCCTGACCGCTGGTCATCGGCACTGCGTCTTGCAACTGGGTACGTCCCATCTTGATGGAGTCGTTGAACTCATCACCTTTCTTCCGCAACGATGCAATGAGTCGCTTCAACTCGTCTTCCAGTCCGCGGTTCATGCGAATGAACGCATAGCGGAAAGCAGAAGGGTAGGCATCGTTGGTACTCTGGGCGCAGTTCACATGGTCGTTCGGAGAGCAGAACTGATACTCGCCGCGTTGGTGACCCATGATCTCCAATGCCCGGTTCGCGATGACCTCATTGGCGTTCATGTTCACCGTAGTACCGGCACCGCCTTGTACCATGTCTGTCGGGAACTGATCGTGCATCTTACCGTCAATAATCTCACGGCAAGCCTGTGCAATAGCGGCATAAATCTCATCGTTGATAACGCCTAACTCATGGTTCGCTTCCACTGCCGCTAGTTTGATATAGGCAATCGCAATGATGTACTCCGGAAAATCAGACATTTTGAGGTTCGACACCTTGTAGTTGTTTATACCACGCTGTGTCTGCACACCATAATAAGCTTCTGCCGGAACCTGCATTTCGCCCAGCAGATCTGATTCGATACGATAATTCATATAGGATAATATATTAAACTGTTATTGCTCTAAAGAACCGAGTAACGACTTGACAAACTCTACGCGGTTAAAGCATTGTAAGTCTGTCATTTGTTCACCCAAACCGATGTAACGTACAGGAATCTTGAATTGGTCGCTGATACCAATCACAACACCGCCTTTGGCGGTACCGTCCAGTTTGGTAATGGCGAGCGAGGAAACCTGTGTAGCAGCAGTAAACTGACGCGCTTGCTCAAACGCATTTTGTCCGGTAGAACCGTCCAATACCAGCATTACGTCATGCGGTGCGTCTGGCACTACTTTTTGCATCACGTTCTTGATCTTGGTCAACTCGTTCATGAGGTTGATCTTGTTGTGCAGACGTCCAGCGGTGTCAATCAGCACCACATCGGCATCATTCGCTTTGGCGGACTGTAGGGTGTCATATGCCACGGAAGCAGGGTCGGAACCTTGCTGTTGCTTGATAACCGGCACACCTACGCGTTCGCCCCATATGCACAACTGCTCTACAGCCGCTGCGCGGAACGTGTCTGCGGCACCCAGATAGACTTTCTTTCCTGCCGCTTTGTACTGGTATGCCAACTTACCGATAGTAGTCGTTTTGCCGACACCGTTAACACCGACCACCATTACCACATAAGGCTTGGCGGGTAGCGGTGCACTGAAATCCAGCACGTCTTCCACATTGTTCTCTTGCAGCAAGGATGCTATCTCGTCCACTAAAAGACGGTTGAGTTCACCGGTGCCGATGTATTTGTCGCGCTTAACTCGCTCCTGCACACGCTCAATAATGCGCAAGGTGGTCTCTACACCGACATCCGAGGTGATCAGCGCTTCTTCCAGATTGTCCAGCACGTCATCATCTATTGTCGATTTGCCGGCAATAGCGTGACTGATTTTACTGAGCACTGACTCCTTGCTTTTTTCCAGACCTTTGTCCAAGGTCTCTTTCTTCTCTCTATTAAATAATCCAAAAAATGCCATAATTCAATAATCTGTTATTCGATAAGCCATTTGACGGCGTGTTGGTATATCTTGTCAAAGTCCTGAATTGCTTCCAAGGGGAAACCGTACACCAATGTCTTTGCGGTAGGTGAGTTGTTTCCTACGGCTGCCGGACATCGCATATCTTCGTATGTTGCCATGATGATAGCATCTTCTCCTTCGGGCTTGAGACCTTCCGGGTGACAGGTAAACAGTTGTTCCTCATTGGGTTCCAGCATTAACTGATACATTCTGTGCCGCGGGCTTTTGATACGTCCGCTGCGGGTGGCGTTTGCTGCATAGTAGGTGGCGTGGAAGTACTGCTGAGTCCATTCACGGTCGAAAGAACTGAACCGGTCTGTGCTGAGTAGCAGACGACCGCCTTGGTCCATGTACTGCGACAGATGGGTACGCAGACTGTCTCCAATGGGTTGTCTTTGGCGTCCGCATATAACATCCACGAACAGATAGGTACTATCCGGCTGTGCGAACTGCTCGGTGCAACTGACATACGAGATACGCATGCGTCGGAGAGCCCGCCCGTGCAGTACTGCATAGTCATGCGTGTTGCCGACGGTGATTTGTCCGGCATGATCCCGATAGCACGAACCCCAGCCGCAGTTGTCGTCGTTGAGCCATTTGTTGGTGCGGATATAATCCCACTGCTGTCCGATGTACGCACAGCTGAAACCGTCTTCACAGGCATACGTGCCCGGCACAATACCGGCATAGGCACTCTCCGAGAACCAATCAGGGCCGTAGCAGTCATCAAACGCATCAATGACCAGTGCAGTCGGCATGTCCTCTCTTTCGCTCAGATAGGCGCTGACAACAGGGCTTGGATAACTGAGTCCGCCGTCATTACCTGCAACTACATAGTAGTTGTACTTCACTCCTCGCTGCATGTCCAGCTTGACAGATGTGGCTTTTTTCACTTGCTGCACGTCCCATTCACCGTCATTGGCTTGCACATAGACCAAGTAATAAGTCGGCTTGGCGGTCGGCTCCAACGGGTCGAGACGGGCTTCCCAACGCAATGTGCCGTCCAGACTGATGCCGATCTGCTCAACCGGAAGTGGTTGCACTACCGCATGCGGACCGTTTAAGTAACGTAAGATACCTTTATACACAGCGCGCGAAGCGGCAAAACGGAACTTCGGGTCGAGACCGTACTTCATGTCCGCCATATTCTTATGACTGAGCAACTCCAGAATAATGCTCGGAACTTCCGGCACGCGGCTTTCACAGTAATTGGCTTCTCGTAGTTGTCGTCTTGTCCAATCGGGAGCCCAGTGCTGCAGATCGCTGGTGACCTGTGTCTGTATCCAGTCGGCAAGGTTGCGGTTCGTCTGCTCGCGGTCGCGCCCGTCACGCAGGGTAGTGTGCCCGTCATCGTCCTTGGCAGTGTAAATAACAAGTGTTCCAACTATCGTGCTGTCGTTTCCGCTGTCCAATCCGTCAGTGTGAAAAGCCAGACAAAGATCAATCGGAGCCTTGAGGGAATTGACCCACAAACCGCGGCACTTGATGTCGTCCTTGTATTCGTTATCTTCGTACAAATTCCAAATAGCACTGTTGACCCTTTTGGATTTCAGCCAATATCGGGCACCTTCTGCCCACCTGGGCATGCCGGAAACTCCCACCTCTACTTGGTCCAAATCGGCACGCGGGGAATAGATGGTGGCACCAGCGTTCTCCAGCATCTTGCGGATGTGTCGCACGTACTCTTGACTATACAGGTCTTCGACCGTTGTCCACAGCGTGGCGCGCTGCCAAATCCATTCGTTGCGCTCCGAATTGAAATAGATACCGTGGCTGGGACACAGAGCGATGTGACGGTTGGTCAAATCTTTGGCTTTGCCGGTGGCAGTGAATATGCCGGCAGCGCAGTCCGTAATGAGGGTTTCAATATCTTTGTCCTTGCTATAAATGGTGACGTTGCCGTCCTCATGTCCGAGTGTCCACATGCTGACTTTGCGCTTCAGCTCTGCTACGTTCTCCGGTGTCCAACGGAAATCGCGGAGGGTTCCGTTGGTGTGGATAGTAACATCATTTTCGTTGATACGCATTTGTTTGACACGTACCATAGGACACCATACTTTTGAGAAGCCGGTGAATGCCATCAAGGAGTCTCCTAATGCCCGCATGCCAATCTCCGCTTGGGCGGAAGATACCATGCAAACAATGCTGACAAGACTGAATATGAGTCGTTTAGAAATCTTCATCACTCAAATCAGAGTTGGCTTTTCGGTTTAATTGAACAGCTTCCTGATACGATTTGAGCAAATCGGCTGCCATACGTGCTTGATAGCCTTCTGCGATATCATAGTCCTTGGCATCATTCTCTTTGATAACGACGCGCACTTTGATGATGGCAATACCTGCTTCTAATTTTGCAATGACTTCCGGCGTTACCTCGTATGTCGTTTCCGTCCAGTATTTGGTAATTGTTGCACGTTCTACTTTTTCCGTATTCTTGTATTTCTTTACCTCTACACCCGGAACAAGGTTCAGACGTGCAGTGGTGCCGTCTGCAAAACGTATCAGAACACGTGAAGCGTCATTAAAATCCTTGTAGGCGTTTACATCTACCGTTTTTACAATCAGCGTTGTGACGTCAACTCCGTCTACCCGGTCTTGGCAGAAAGCCATCTGCGGCTTCAGATTCTTGCTGGTTGAAGCATCGACATGAATAAACTTTCCGCGTTGCGGAGTAGCGTTAATACTCATTGTAGCAGCCATTAGCAGTGCTGCTAATACACTAAAAATCTTTTTCATACTTTATTATTGTTTTAATTGGATTATTCTGTTAACTGGTCGCACGCGATATCCTGCCGCCCGTAATTGCTCAATCAATCCTTTGTCTCCTCCCAAATATACGGCATTAAGTGTAATAAAACATCCGCCTTGTGTCAGATGCGGTTTGAGTCGTTTGACCCATTCCTTGTTTCGCTGGCAATAGACCTTATAGTCTGAAAATGATATGCTCGTTGTGTTGTCAGGCCCTTCCACCTGATAGGCGATATCGCTCAATCGTCCGTTCAGATACATAGTTTTGATCGTTCGTTCCTGTTTCACTTCGTTCTCCGGATATTGAATCACTTTGAGCAATTCCTTACATTGCCAGTGGAACGGCTCCCTGTCAAAAAGCATATACATCGTCTCGCCGATATTGTCTAATCCAATGACTGGTATATCGCGCTCGGCAGCTATCGATTCAAAGAATGATTCCATCGATCTTTGCTCATCGTATTGCAGCCATTGTTTCATCAATTCAGTGCGAAACATCTCTGTCAAATACGCCGGTTTCATCCGACATAATTTATCTAATCCCATGCCAATGTTAATGCGAAGGC
This sequence comes from Paludibacteraceae bacterium, assembly GCA_017423085.1. Taxonomy (GTDB): domain Bacteria; phylum Bacteroidota; class Bacteroidia; order Bacteroidales; family Paludibacteraceae; genus Colicola. The sequence goes on from JAFPGA010000171.1 coordinate 26,856, forward strand.
TATTATCGATATACTCATACTCGCTTTCGCTATAAAAATTGCTCAATTTAACAGAGTCGGGTAGGATGGCTGCCTGACGTAATGCGGCTATCGCTTCGTAGTCCTGCATTGCAAATTCAGTGATCACTTTATTGCATTTGTTGAAGCATTTGAACACATTGGGTATTGTGTCCAGAAACTGCATATCAACCAAGCGATTGGTCGCCAGCAGGTACGATTTCTGTTTAGCTCCGTTGCCGCTAATCTCGTACAAGAGTTGAGCTCTTGCTGGAGTGAGAAATAGGAACAGCAGACCAAAGAGTATTATATGTCGAAAACGATAACTCACTTTATTTGAATCTTGTAATTAAGTTATATGCTTGATAAATGCCTAATTCTCCTGCCTTGGAGAGATCAGACAGTCCTTTTTCATTTTCACCGATATATACATATGTCAAACCGCGGTTGAACCATGCTTCAGCAAAGTCTCCATCCAGTTGTATTGCTTGTGTATAGTAATCAATGGCATCGTTCCATTGTTTTTGTGCGCAGAGGATATTGGCTTTGTTAAATATAGCGAAGGCAAAATCCGGTTGAATACGAATCACTTGGTCGTAGTCTCGTAACATGATATCAAAGTCCATGTTCGCGGTAGCATCCTGTTCGCCGGTCGCACGTTGGTACTCCAACAGTCTGTAGCGCCAGTTGGCACGACAGAACGTGGCAATAACATGAAGTCGGTTGTCTGCCAACGGACATTGTAAGGCGCGAGTACAGTCATCTATTGCACTGGAGTAGTCCTGCACAATAGCGAACTCCACGGCACGCGAGAGGAATACATAGGGCAGCAGATTATCATCTGCTTGGGTATGGTCCATGTGTTGGTCAATATACTGTGACAGACGGGTGATCTCTGCGAAATGGAAATCCACCATCTCTGCAGTCAGTGCAATCTCTTGCCCTGTGAAACGAAGAGTGGCTGGAAGAATATTGCTTTGATTGATTGCTTCCACCAACGGATGATAATAATTGGTGCGGCGCAGACTCAGATCCTGACTATAGTAACTGAGCACGATATTCGGCTCATTGACAACATCCTGATAGCGTTTCTGTATAGTTCCGCGTGTCTGGGATTCATATTTCTGTTCTTCGTCTTGCACTTCTGTTTGATTCTGTGCCGCAGAAGAGGAAAACTCTTTCCGATGGTCTTTCTTCTGAGGCTGTGCATCTGCTATCTGCATGTCTGTATTGGGCATAGCTGCTTGTTGTGCCTGAATCTGTTCTTTCTGCTGCTCCAGTTCATATGCTTTCTGACGATATCGGAATGCAGCAGTTTGATTACCTTGCCGTATTTGGGCTTGCGCAGCCAAATAATATGCCGGCAGGAAATAGGGATAACGTGCAATCAAGGAATCCAAATCAACTATAACGGCACTCCATTGTTTCAGTTGCATTTCCACCAATGCACGTTGGTAGCGCATTTCCGTGCGTTCCGGTGCCAGATCAATAGCGGTATTCAAGTCTTCAAGCGCATTGTTATAATCTCCCACTTCTTGTCGCATGATGCCACGGTTGTAATAGCAATCGGCATCGCGAGGCGCTATCTTGACCGCCTGGTCGTAGTCCGACAGCGCACCGCGGTAGTTATGTCGTCTGTAGTGGAGCAAACCGCGATTGATATAATCTCCAGCCCATTTTGAACCTAAGTTAATTGCTTGTGTGAGTTGTACATAGGCTTCCTCTTCGCGATCTAACATCAGGTTAGTCACGCCAAGTGCAGACCACACAGCTGGATTCGTCTTGTCATATGCGGCTGCTTGCTCAAATGCATTTAGGGCTGTCAATGTGTCTTTTTGGAGAAAGCAGACACGCCCTTTTTCGCTCCAAACGGAAGCGGATTGTGGTTCGCGGCGTAAAACCCACTCAATATCTTCCAGCGCTTCATCATATTGTCCCATTTGTGCGCGGGTGTCTGCACGTAGTAACATATAGGTACGGTTTTCAGGAGAGAAATGCAACGCTTCCGTGTAGTCAGCATCGGCTTGTACCCATTGTTCCAATTGGCGATAGACGTATCCGCGGGCATAATAGCATCCCGGAGAGAACGGATTTCGCTCAATCGCTGCATTGCAATCAAGAAGCGCACCTTGGTAATCTTCCAACTGAATCTTGGCTATCGCGCGGTAGAAATACGGTTCTGCCAAATAGGGCTTCAGACGGATGACTTGGTTGAAATACTGAATAGACAGCACGTAGTCTTCAAAATACAACGCATTCCGACCAATCGCGGTGATGCGATCGGTATTCAGCTGCGCTTGAACGGGAGCAAAGAATAAGGACAAAGGACAAAGGACTAAAAAGAATCGTCTAATCCATTTAGTCTTTGTTCTTTCAGCGAACGCAGTGAAGATTTTATGTCGTACTCTCTGATTCGTAATTTTTAATTTTTAATTCTTAATTTCTTATCGACACCCTGC
>JAFPGA010000019.1 GCA_017423085.1 Paludibacteraceae bacterium
CAACTCATCAGTCATATTCAGGGCATCGTTTTCCCTGATTACTATCCGGCAGTTGAGGCGCCTCATTCGCTTAACTTACCGGATGAGTTCTGGTCGCAGATACCGGAGATAACTCGGCTCTTGCAAACGGATGTGGATGCTGTGTTGCATAACGACCCTGCCGTTAGTGATCGCGGGGAAGTGATACTGTCATACCCGTTGCCTTTTGCGATGATTCATTATCGCGCGGCGCACGCGTTATACCAATTAGGAGTGCCGCGTATCCCACGAATGTTGACCGAACTCGCACATAGCCGCACGGGTATCGACATTCACCCGGCTGCGACCATCGGTGACCATTTCTGCATCGACCACGGCACAGGTGTTGTGATCGGAGAAACTGCGATTGTCGGCGCACATGTCGTTCTGTATCAGGGAGTTACGCTTGGCGCGAAGAACTTCGAATACGATGCTGAAGGCAGACCGATAGACCTGCCGCGTCACCCGATTCTCGAGGATCATGTGACCGTCTATTCCAATACTTCCATTCTTGGTCGCGTGCGCATAGGACATGATACGGTCATAGGCGGTAACGTTTGGCTTACCCAAGATGTGCCTGCGAACTCGATTGTTTTGCAATCGAATCCTGAAATTAGAATAAAGAACAAGATATGAGATATTTTTTAGCTATCATCGGCGGAGGCCCGGCCGGATACACGGCTGCTGAACGCGCTTCCAAAGCCGGTAAAGATGTAGTGCTCTTTGAGCAAAACGCCGTAGGCGGAACCTGCCTCAACGTCGGCTGTATTCCTACCAAATCGCTGCTCTACGGAGCGAAGCAGTACTACAACGCGACCCACGCTGCCAAATACGGCGTGACAGCCGAAAACGTAGCCTTCGATTTTGCTGCCATGCAGAAACGCAAAACCATCGTCGTCCGTAAACTGGTAGCCGGCATCAAGCAACGCCTCAATAACGAACATTGTACACTCGTATCAGGCGCTGCGGCTGTGGTAAGCCGTACCGACGAATTGGTGACCATCTCCTGCAGCGGCGAGACCTACGAAGCAGAGAACCTGATGATCTGCACCGGCTCGACCAATTTCGTGCCGCCTATTCCGGGTATTAAGGATAACGAACACGTGTGGGACAGCACGGACGCATTGGCTGCGGCTGAATTGCCCAAATCCGTCATCATTGTCGGCGGAGGTGTCATCGGTATGGAGTTCGCCACCCTCTATCATGAGCTCGGTATTCCCGTGATCGTCATCGAAGCCCTGCCGTCTATCCTGCCGAACCTCGATCCCGAAGTGGTAGCTGTCCTGGCGGAGAAATACAAGAAAGCCGGCATTAACATCCTCACAGAGACCCGCGTCGAGTCCATCAATGGCGGTAAAGTGACAGCCAATGGAGAAGAGTACGAGGCAGACAAAATCCTTGTTTCTGTCGGTCGGCGCGCGAACTTACAAGGTTTGGAAGCACTCAATGACATTGAACTCAATCGTGGTGCAATCGTCACAGACGATTTCTGCAAGACGAACCTGCCGAATGTGTATGCGTGCGGTGACGTAACGGGCAAAATCATGTTGGCGCACGTCGCATCCCGCCAAGCCGAAGTAGCCATTGGTCGTATGCTCAAAGTCATTCCGCTCCAGCGCATTGCTTACAATGCCATTCCGTCGGTCGTTTACACGAATCCCGAAATAGCCTCTGTCGGCATCACGGAATCCCAAGCCGCTGAGCTCAACATTCCGACCGAAGTACACAAATTGCCTATGACCTTCTCCGGTCGTTTCATGGCGGAGAACGAGGGCGAGATGGGGTTGTGTAAGATGATCATCGATGCCAAGAACCACAGCGTGCTTGGTGTGCATTGTATCGGTAACCCGTGTTCCGAATTCATCGCTGCGGCTTCGTTTGCCGTGCGAATGGGGTACACCACGGCGGAATTCCAACAGGTGGTCTTCCCGCACCCTACGGTTAGCGAGATTTTGCACGAGGTTCTATAGGTTTTCTTACCTATAATGTTCATAAATTCTGTTTAACGGCACATTTTCGAAAGAATGTGTCGTTTTTATTTGCATATATGCAAAATAAGTTGTACCTTTGCAGCCCATTTGAAAATTATTAATACTAAATATCATGAGAAACGAAGTTAATCGTGCCCTTGTGGCTAAGAAAAAACTATTAGTCCTTTGTCTTTTGTCCCTTAGCGTAGCGGTCTTTTCTCCGCTATTCGCCGGCGAGATTCAGCCTTCCACTTCATTAACGGTTTATTATGCTTCGATTGATGGCACGTCCACCAATGCGAACGACGATCTGCGCAAGACGCTGTGTACGGTCATCAGCACCGGCTACACCAGCATCGGCTATTCGAGTCTGCAAAACCAGATGTTCGCTGCGTCGTCTGACCCGACTGATTTTGTGAACGGAGAGAACATGACCATGGAGGATATCTATTCTTCCAAGCCGTACAAGAGCAGCGATAACGGCTCCTCTGCAAACAACTGCGGTGCGGGATGGAACAAAGAGCATACCGTTCCGCAGTCGTGGTTCAATGAGCAATCGCCGATGAAGTCCGACGCTTTCCACGTCTATCCGACGGATATCAAGATGAATTCTGTACGTTCCAGTTATCCTTACGGTGAGAACGATGCAGCCAAGAGTTGCTCTACCTGGGGATATGGTTCGTTAGGTGCCAGCACGTTCCCAGGCTACACCGGCACGGTCTTTGACCCGGGAGAGGGTGGCGAGAACGGCAGTTACAAGGGCGATCTCGCGCGTACCTATTTCTATATGGTTACCCGTTATCGCACCACGAACTTTACCAATGGCAGCGGTAACACCTCGTTCACTTATTCCGGTGGTGTGGCTAACCTTACGCCGTATATGTGTGCGCTCATGCTCAAATGGCACCGTGAGGACCCCGTTTCGGAAAAAGAACTCAAGCGTAACAACGCTATCTATGCCCACCAGCATAACCGCAACCCCTTCATCGATTATCCGGAACTGGTGGAGTATATCTGGGGTACCCAAGTAGGA
>JAFPGA010000172.1 GCA_017423085.1 Paludibacteraceae bacterium
CGCAGCCGTCTGGAGGCACAACCCGGTGAACCTGAGTTCAACACCTGTGACATCTACGTGCGTGCTCCGGGCGAGAAGGAGTACCGGTTGTGGCTAAGCAATCTGCCGTTTGTAGAGTTCATATGCACTCGAGGCATGCAGATCATTCCCATCGACGAAGAGGATGAATTGCATTATGCCAACAACTTCCTCACTATTGCTCCACGGCATATCATGGCTGTTGGCGGTCAGAGCGAGACGTATCAGGAGCTCCTTCGCAATGCCGGCGTGCAGGTAGAATGGATACCGCTGGAGAGTCTGATAAACGGCTACGGTGCCGCGCATTGTATGACACAAGTATTGAAAAGAAAAAGGAATGAATAACGAAATCAAAACAAAAGAACTGATTCGCACGTCACAGAGTTGGGATGGCGTGCAGTTGCCGGAATTCCCGCAAGGGAAGTCTGAGTTGACAGTATTGCGCATGACGTTTCCCATAGGAGCCGTTACCGGCTGGCATCATCATACTGCCGTTAACTATGGTATCGTGGAGCAGGGAGATTTGACTATCGTCTGCCAAGACGGTAACGAACGTACGTTCCATGAAGGCGAGGCGTTGGTAGAAGTGGTAGGCACTATCCATCGCGGCGAGAACCGTGGCAAGAAGCCTGTTATCCTCAACATGTTCTACTTCGCCGCACCCGGTCAAGTACTAACCATCCAACATCCGGAGATTCAATCATTATGACACGCAAAGAAACAATCATAATTGGCTAAACAATGCTAATATGTTCATTGACGAATACAGAGAATATTGCCTTTCTCTTGGCGCGGATGTAGAAGAGAAGACACCGTTTGTGAAATTCAAGAACGGCGAAGGAGTGCTCGTTTTCTATGTCTGCGGGCACATGTTCGCGTTCTTCGATTGCAACGACTATCACGTCATCTCGCTCAAGTGCCAGCCGGAACGAATCGATGAACTGAAGGCGCAGAACGATTGTATCGGCAATCCCTACAATGAGTCGCCGAAACATTGGATAGGTATCGACCCCAATACCGCCCCCGATGAACTTCTATGCGACCTTACTCGCAATTCGTACGAGATAGTCAAAGCCAAATATAGCAAAAAGAAATAATAGAACAATGAAAAAATTATTTACCCTTGCACTGGCAGCGACGATGTTCGTGGCGTGCGGAATACAGAAGCCCATGACAGACGCACAATATGAGCAAAGCGTGCGCAAAGATATACCGTTTGCCGTGAGTGAGTTCAAACAGGTTAAGCCGGAAGTATATGCGTTCAAATGCGACAAGTATGTGGATCTGCTACCCGACTACGAGGTAGATAACGAGGGCACATCGATGATTTGGCGAACGACTTTCGGCTCGACGCACTCTGCACAGCCTCAGCAATATATCTGGCGTAATGTGGTGATTAATAAACGTAACTGCCGCGTGCTGTGTATCGACCGCTTGCTTAAGGATGGCAAGACCTTTGGTTATGTATATGTGCTGCAAGGGGAAACCAAGCAAGTGCCTAATGGCTTCCATTGGGATGTAACCGACCAGCGACACATGCTCACTGTTGCACCGATACTGGAGGAACAAACGGATTTGTCAATCGAATTGCTAAAGACTTTGCAATAATATGGACTACTTACCGCAGAACCCGGCCATATTAGTATCGAGCATCAATATGCTGCTTAGGGACGAGGAATTTGACTCGCTTGAATCATTGTGCTACAACTTCAATACCGAGCCGGAGAAGATCAAAGCCATTCTCCGCGAAGCCGGTTATGTC
>JAFPGA010000173.1 GCA_017423085.1 Paludibacteraceae bacterium
AGTAATCGGCCACCTTTTCTTTTTGGCGTTCACGAAATTTTTGGCGTGTTTTTGGCGTGATAACATTATTTAACGAGCTATCGCCCCATTTATACTGAATTGAATTGTATTAGTTTGCAAAATGATAGGCAAACAGATTTGTTCTGATAATGCTGTTGGCGTTTGACTCTCACCTTACTTCATTAGCGAACGAGGCGTTCATTCAATTATAAAATAGCAATAGACGCTTTTAGGATTGTTCTGCCCTAACTTGAAAAACTCTTTGACGATGCGGTATTCCTGTCCTCGCTCGAAGTCGTATTTATCCGGCTCAACGTGAATGGTGAACTGGCGGGTACTGTGTGGGGCAAGTTCGTAGCCAATATCGTTAAAGGCATAAACGGTTCCGTCTTTCCTTGGCTTGATGGGTAGTACCGTCCATTCGCCGTTTATCCGTTGCTCAATGGTGTATGCTTCGCCTGTTACGCAAGTGCTATCCGTGTTATTCATCATTTCCACGACAATAGAGTCCAATGGAAGTTTCAGTATCCTCCGTATGAGGGAGTCGGTTTGCGAGAGGCTTTTGTCGGTGATGAGCATACGCAGGGTGTTCTCACTGGTCACGGCATCGGTGCTGTCCGTCGGCTGTACCACATCTGCCACCGTCTGCCGTGCCGTTGGACGACAAGAGGCTAATACGAGGGCGAAAATCAGGAAGAAGAGAACTTTTGCTTGTTTCATTGTGTACTATGCTATATCAGAAACTCGGCTCTGCGTCGTCGCGAGTGAAGACGGTCTCGTCATTTTCGCCGTTGTGGACGAATCCGCCGCTGAAACAGAGGCTCTTATCGGTGAGACTATAGAGTGTGGCGTATAGCGAATAGGCATTATAGTAGAGTTGCGATAATGTTGTTTCGTCATCGAAGCTGGCCGAAAGGCTGATGATGTTCCTTCCGTCGCCCTCGCTGCCATTCCTTTCCCATACCAGTTGCCATGTGCCCGTGAACGTGCCATTCTCGCCCTCCACATCCTGCCAGTCGGTGTAACGCTCCTCACCGTTGATGGTGACGAGTTGACGGGTCTGCCATTTGCGCAAACCAGTAAACGTGCCTCTACTGCCTACGATGTCATTACGGCTGTCACTAAAGGTCAGTTTCTCAAAGTAGCGCTGCTTCTCGCCGATACGCTCAACGTGCCATGTGCCAACAAGCAGCGGTGCATATCTCTCCTGTAGCTCCACAGTCTTTTCGTGTGCCTCTAGGTCTGCCCATTCTGGGTCGCTACTACACGCAGCAAGAGCGAGTGGAGCAAGGAAAAGGATTAATGCTTTTGTCGGTTTCATTTTTCACTTCACTTTCTTGAACCTTGATATTTCTTCATTTGTACCGGGCTTGTTCCAAATCATCTGCGTGCTGGTGAGACGGCGGATGTCGCAATCCACGGTGAGGGCAACTGAGGTGTCATCGGGCTTGGGCGAAATTTGCAGATGCCCAGCATCCGTTACTGTATAGATACGATATACAGTAGTGTCGCCTGCTGCCCAGTCGGAGGTGAATATATCAACGGTGCCGTTATTGGCAGACTGCTGATGGAATGTGTACTGCACGGTGCCTGCGTCGGCTATGCCTTCGTCATACACCTTTTGCCATGTGCCACCAAGTTCTGCTGCTTCGTAGACATTGCTGTCATCGTCGCTGCTGCAAGAGGCGAGGGAGAAAGCAGCAAGCATCGCAAAGGCGAGTCTCCAGAATTTCATTGTTTTCA
>JAFPGA010000020.1 GCA_017423085.1 Paludibacteraceae bacterium
ATGCTCAAATGGCACCGTGAGGACCCCGTTTCGGAAAAAGAACTCAAGCGTAACAACGCTATCTATGCCCACCAGCATAACCGCAACCCCTTCATCGATTATCCGGAACTGGTGGAGTATATCTGGGGTACCCAAGTAGGACAAACGGTTACGCTGGCTGCGCTGGTCTCTGCCTATGACGGCGAGACTCCGCCTCCGGGACCGCAACCCGAGACGCCTAAGTTCGGTGTTACCTGGTCTGTGAACGGCGAAGAACTGACAGTGGACTCCATTGAGCAGAACACCAACATCCTTAGTCTGCCGGATACTCCGACATCGTGTTCTACGGAGTCATCTGTCTTCGTGGGATGGACGACTGCATCGATCTCCGGTACGACGGACGAGGCTCCGGCTGTCCTTTATACCAAAGCCGCCCAATTCCCCGCTGTTACCGAAGATGTAACTTACTATGCTGTCTTTGCGCATGGCGAAATCGTGGAGTATGGTCCCGAACTGGGCGATGTTCCGTTTGTGTTCGATGGTTCGGGCTTGACGTTCGAGAACAACGGTGTGTCGGTTGTCTTTGCTACTGCCGGTGGCGCGAACGACCCCAAATACTACGGCAACGGTGACGCCATTCGCTGTTATGCGAAGAATACCATCACCGTCACGGCTGAAGGTATGGTGCAGATTCTCTTTGAGTTCGGTTCCGGTGACGGCTCCAATGCCATCACACCGGATGTCGGTACCTTCAACACCAACGCATGGATTGGCAATGCTGATGAAGTGGTCTTCACTATTGGCGGTACCAGTGGTAACCGTCGTATCCATGGTATGACCGTCAGCCGCATCGGTAGTGGCGATGACGAGATCTACTCCGCGTACCTCACCGACTGCGGCGATCCCACCGACATCGAAAATCATAAATTTGAAACCATAAATCATAAATTAATTATCGACGGTCATATGTACATCCTGGTCGACGATCAATTGTTTAACCTCCAGGGACAACGCGTCAAATAAAATATGAAATTTGAAATCATAAATCATAAATCATACATCCTGTTTGCGCTCCTTCTCTGGGCGCAAATAGGCTATGCCAACGTCATCGTTGGCCAAGCCGCTATCCCGGATGGCTACTACAACGCGGTGGATACCAAGAAGAACGCGGATAATATCCTCAATGCGCTCAATGGCATCATCGATAACCATACCGTCATCGCTTATTCCGGTCTCGAGCCCTATTACGAGCAGACGGATTTTTACAACGATACGCTCTGGGATATGTATTCCACCTGTACCTTCTACATGTCACATGCCAATATTGCGCAGAAATATGTCTGTGACGGTTGGAACAAAGAGCACCTCGTGTGCCAGTCCTGGCTCGGTTCGGGTCCGATGGTGTCGGATCTATTTAACGTCTATCCGACGGATGCACGTATCAACAACCTGCGCTCCAACTACGCCTACGGTGTTGTCGGTGGCTCGTTCAGCGGTTTCAGCGGTGACCCGCAGCACCACGGTTTGGGCAAACTCGGTACTTCCACTACTTCCGGCATCGGTACAGTCTATGAACCCGCGGATGAGTACAAAGGCGATTTTGCACGCTCGTTCTTTTACATGGTAGCGCGTTATCGCTCCAATACCCTCAATTCCGGTAACGGCTCGAAGATGTTCACCTCTTCGCCGACCAATCTCACGGCTTACAGTCTCTCTTTCCTGCTGGATTGGCACCGTCAGGACCCTGTCTCGCAGAAAGAGATTGACCGTAACCAGGCTGTCTATGGTATTCAGCATAACCGCAACCCCTTTATCGATTATCCGGAGCTGGTGGAGTATATCTGGGGTAATCGGGTAGGACAGGCTATTGACCTCTCGTCTATGACTCCGACCTGCGAAGGGGGTGGGTATGACCCGTCGGTCACGGTTAAATACGGTGTGACATGGTTCGTTTCCGGCACGGCACTCTATACCGATTCGGTCATCGCCGGACGTGCTGTCATGGCGCTGCCGTCCACACCGGCTTCATGTTCATCCACCAGCGATGTCTTCATGGGATGGACCAATGCTCCGCTCACTGAGATAACGGACCAGCGTCCTGCAGTGCTTTATACCCAAGCCTCGGATATCCCTGTTGTGACAGAGGATAGAACCTACTATGCCGTCTTTGCACATGCTGAGGTGGGCGCAGTAGTGGAGCCGGCTGTCTATACTTACGACGAGAATAATCAGGACGGATGGACCAACACGGCTTCCATGAGCGGATCCTACTGGCTGTTAGATAAAGGTAAGACGCTCGTCTCACCGGAGATTGACCTTGCCGGTCTCTCGTCTATTGAGGTGAATATCCGCACCTATGGCGGTACGCAGTATTGTAACCTCGATGTGACGGCAAACGGACAAGCCGTCGCTACTATCGTTGCCACCAACGGTAAGACGCTCACCGACTACACATGGACCAATACCAATGCCCTCTCCGGCCGTGCTTCTTTGACGTTCTCAACCAACTACAACACCGGTCAGGGTATCGGTTTCACACGCGTGGTCATCAACGCCACCGGTTCCGGTACCACTTACAGCGCATACCTCACGAACTGCGGCACGTCGGATATAGAAAATCATAAATCTGAAACCATAAATCATAAATTTATAAAGGATGGACAATTGTTCATCCTTGTAGGCGACCACACCTACACGGTAACGGGCCAGCGTGTGAACTAAATCGTAAATAAATTAAATCGTAAATTACCATTATGTTTGACAGATTAGTAAAAAGCGCCTTGCTGTTTACGGCCGGCGCAGCGGTAGGAGCCGCAGGAGCTATGTGGCTCATGTCCGATTCGGGCAAAAAAGTGCGGGGCGAATTGCGTGGCTTCGCAGAGCAAGCAAAAGACAAATTGCAGGAATGTAGTGTTCAACTCAAGCAGGAAATGGAGGAGCAACATGGAAAATGAGAACAAAAGTCAAGTCATGACCGAGGTACAGTCGTACGTTAAGTCCGAGTATGACATCGTCCGTCTCAAAGCGACCAAGCGCGCGAGTCTTATCAGCGGCGCGGTGCTGCTCATCATCTGTGTGCTGTTCTTGGCTGCTATCATGGTTGTTTTCTTTGCCGTAGGCGGCACATTGGCACTGCTCGAGTGTATGCCGGCATGGGCGGTTTGTCTGATCATGGGCGGTATCGTCATGATCGTGATTGCGCTTTTGTTGCTCTGCAGCAAGTTCATCTTTGTCAACCCGATCGTGCGCGTACTCAGCGATAACAAGGGTATCGATGAACTCGAGACCGAAGCACTGCGTGCGGAAGGCAATGCGAATCTGCAGCGCGAGCGACTCAACAACCGTGTCAATGCGGTACAGACAGCGATTGACGAGTACACCCAGGTGCTCAATCTGGTGGTGAAGTTCGTTCGTCGTTTCTTCTAATGCAGCCGGAAGATAATGCTTAGTCGCTTGTATGGGGTGTTAATGCCCTTCTTTGTCAGTTTCCTGCTGGCGTATTTGCTTGACCCTGTCGTGGAGTTTGTGCAGCATAAATGCCGCGTCAAGTTCCGCGGTCTGTCGGTTGCGATTGTGCTGTTGCTCTTTGTCGGATTGATGACCCTGGCGGTTTATCTGCTTATCCCTGCCATCGGACGCGAAGTGCAAGCGGCTGCAGTCGGGGTGGAGCAGTACTTCGCCCAGTTCGATGCTGACCGCTATTTCACGCCGGTACAGCAGCAGAAGATCCAGAAGACGCTCGACGGGCTGAACCTCGAGTCTGTGCTCTCCTATCCCGAGGTGCGCGACGCGCTCAAGAGCCTTGCGCCCAAAGTGGGCGAATGGATCACCGGTGGTCTGAGTTGGCTTGCGGAACTGGTGGTTATCTTCATCGGGTTGATGTACCTCATCTTCCTTATGATCGATTTCCCCAAGATACGTGCTAACTGGATCAACTACGTGCCTGTTCAATACCGTGACAAGGCGCGGACACTGGTGCACGACGTGGACCATAACATGAATGCCTATTTCCGTGGACAGGGCTTGGTCGCATTGATCGTCGGCATCTTGTTTGCCATCGGTTTCTGCATCATCGGTATGCCGATGGGTATCGCGATGGGACTCATCATCGGTGTGCTCAATCTGGTGCCGTATATGCAGATGCTGGGTATTCCGCCCTGTATCCTGTTGTGCCTCGTGCAGTCGGCGCAGACGGGCAGACCCGTGTGGGTGACGCTCCTGTGCCTGGCGCTGGTGTTCATCGTCGTGCAGACCTTGCAGGACATGGTGCTCACACCGAAGATCATGGGTAAGGTAACCGGCATGGGACCGGCAGCTATCCTGCTCTCGCTCAGCGTCTGGGGCGCCTTGCTCGGTGTCATCGGTATGATCATCGCCCTCCCGCTCACCACGCTCGGCATCTCCTATTACAAGCATTATATCGCAAAACAACCGGACGCGAAGAAACCTCGGTTACCTCGCAAACCGATTCTTTCAGAACCATCCCAATAATCAATCATCCATATGCAAACGATTCTTTTGAACAATGGTATTGAGATGCCGCTCTTGGGCTACGGGCTCTTTCAAGTACCGCCGCAAGAGGCAGAACGGTGTACACGTGACGCGCTCGAGGTAGGTTACCGCCTCATTGACACCGCACAGGCCTATGGTAATGAACAGGGCGTAGGCGACGCCATCCGCCAATCCGGTATTCCGCGTGAAGACATCTTTATCGTCACGAAGATATGGATCACCAATGCCGGCGAAGAGAAAGCGGCGCGGAGCATCGAGCATAGTCTAAGTAAACTGCAAACGGACTATGTGGACCTGCTGCTCATTCACCAAGCCTACGGCGACGTGTTCGGTTCGTGGCGTGCGATGGAGAAAGCGTACGCACAAGGCAAGACCCGCGCTATCGGTGTGAGCAATTTCCAGGCATGCCGGTTCTATGACTTTGCTTCTGTGGTGGATGTCAAGCCGGCCGTAAACCAACTCCAATGTTGTGTCCTCTCGCAACAGCGTACCATCCTTCCGGAGATGGAGCGCTTTGACACCAGGATGATGGCTTGGGGACCGTTAGGACAAGGATCGGATGATCTGCTCAAGAGTCCTGTGCTTGCCGCTATCGGTGAGCAATATGGCAAGACACCTGCACAGGTCGCCCTTAGATGGCTCATCGAACGCGGCATTGTCGCTATCCCCAAATCGATGCACAAGGAACGCATGGCGGCGAACTTCGATATCTTCGATTTCTCGCTCACGGAAGCGGATATGAAGGCTATAGAACCGCTCAATCAGAAGGACACCGGCTTTCGCGACTTCGCTGACCCGAACTACCTCCGCCGCATTCTTGGCATGTTTGACCTAAAGTGATTTTTTTAGCATAAAACTACGCTGGTGCAAGCACAGACGATATTTTTTCACTAAAAACCTTGCATATCTCGAAAAAAAAGTTGTACCTTTGCAGCTGAATTTGAATTTACTAAACATCAACCTGTTTATTAACCATTAATCCTAAACTTTAACTAGTATGGGAAACACCAGATTAAACCCGCTTTTTGAGAACCTCTCAGGAGCATTGGCTAAACCGAAAAAGAAAAACGGCCACCGATGTGGCGAGTATGTCATCGCGACCCACCGTGTTGCGGAAACGACCAACCCCAACTGCCAGCGCGTGTACATCAAACCGGCTGATGCCTACACCCGATCCACCCCGCTCTCGCAGAAAGAGATGCGCATCCAGAGCCGTTTCACCGCGGTTGCGGCTGCTGTGGCAACCCGCGCCAAGGCCTTGGAGCACGTAGCGTCCGACCGCCAAGCCTTCCTCGCACAGAAGGATGCAGCCGATGGTAAAAAGACCATGAAAGCTTACCTGTGGAAGGTTTGTGGCGATGCCTACGACGCAGAACACCCGCAAGGTTAAGCGCTTCGGTTTAGTTTGAGCGAAAAAAAGACGAAGAGGGCGGCAGAAATGCCGCTTTCTTTGTGTCCGGAGAGGTATTTTGTGAAAAAATGCAAAAAAATTTGCACATGTCATAAAAATGTGTTAACTTTGTGCGATTTTTGGTTCGCATGACGTTGAAACGCGGAAAATCGACTAGAAATACTAGAAAAAATAGAACGACTAGAATAACTAGATATACTAACTAATTTTAATTATCATGGAAGAAAAGCTTAATTTACAGCAAGATTTTGCGCCGGTATCCGCTCAGCAGTGGAAGGACAAAATCATTGCCGACCTCAAAGGTGCCGATTTCGATAAGAAATTGGTGTGGCGCACGCCGGAAGGCTTCAGCGTTCAGCCTTTCTACCGCCGCGAGGACCTCAAAGGCCTGAAAACGACCGTCTCCGCTCCCGGGCAGTTCCCCTACGTACGCGGCACCCGTTCGAACAACGAGTGGGCAATCCGTCAGAACATCTGCGCTTGCAAGAACGCGCGTAAGGCGAACGCGAAGGCGCTGGAGGTGCTGAACAAAGGTATCACGTCCCTCGGTTTCTGTCTGGACAAAGAGAAACTAACCTACCATTTCATCAAGACGCTGCTGGC
>JAFPGA010000174.1 GCA_017423085.1 Paludibacteraceae bacterium
ACAGGATCAATGGTTTGTGCGATATGCGTATCGAACGATACCGTATAGGTCTTGGGCTGCGGAGCCGAATAATTGAGTTGCACGGATTGCAGATACAGCGAGTTCTCCGATGCACTTATCTGTAACGTTATATCATCACCCTGCGGAACATACAATCCGCTGAATGACTGCGATATATCTACCCATTCCTTACTATAATCGCCATACCATGAGTCCTCGCTGAACGGTGCGTCATAGATCATCCAAATGGGCGCTTCACCTATCGCCATCGTCATTCTTCCTGCCCCGCTCTTTGTGTTCGAATGCATTCGTAGCGTAACCGAATGCAGCGTCATGCCTTCACATCCGCTCAACGTAAGCGTCAGCATGTTGCCTGCCGTCAATTGACCGCTGCGACCATCCGTCTGCTCATACACGCATGAAGAACCTGCGGGTATATCTCCCGACGGTACTGCCTGCTTGCCGCTGATCGTGTACAACGCTATGAGTAAGAAGAATGCTTTCATCGTCACAAAAATATGTTCCTGCACATTTTTCCGCAAACAAAGATACAAAAAATATTCCGTTTTTGCAAATTATATTGGCGATTTGATACAATTTTCTACATTTTTCACCCATATTGAGAAAATTTTGCACAAATTGTTTGTTTTTTCAATTATTTTTTCGTAACTTTGTAGGCTTTTGTGTGGGCGCGCACATCGCGCATGCATCCACGCAACATTATATTATGCCGTCAGCCAATCTTGGCGGACGAATAGACGACACAACAAAACAATAATAAATCATTAATCAACATGCAACAAATCAAACTGACTCGTGGTTTGGACGTGAAGTTGGACGGCAAGGCCGCGCTTACCGATGGTAGCGTGATGAAGCCTGCTGTTTATCACATCGTTCCCGACCATTTCGCCGGAATCAAGCCCAGACTTCTGGTGCATGAAGGCGACAAGGTAAAAGCGGGTAGCCCGCTTTTCCAAGACAAGACGTTTGCCGAGATGCTGTTCACCTCACCTGTCAGCGGTAAAGTCAGCGCCATCGTGCGTGGCGAGCGCCGCAAGGTGTTGAGTATCGACATTGAGGCTGACGCGACGATGCAGTATGAGGCGTTTGACACGAAGCAGGATCTGAAGGCTCTGCTGTTGCAGTCTGGTCTGTGGGCGCTGATCAAGCAACGTCCCTACGACTGCATCGCCCTGCCTAACAAGACTCCGAAAGCCGTGTTCATCTCCTCGTTCGATTCTGCTCCGTTGGCTCCCGACTACGACTTTGTGCTGCAAGGCCACGAAGCCGAGGTGCAGGCTGCCATCACGGCGCTGGGCGCTATCGCTCCTGTGTTCATGGGTATCAAGGCCGGTGCGCGTGCGCCGTGGAAGGACTGCACGCTCTACATGGTTGACGGTCCCCACCCCGCAGGCAACGTAGGTGTTCAGATCAACCACGTGGCTCCTATCGCCAAGGGCGAAACCGTCTGGACCGTCAACATGCAAGACCTGCGCCTCATCGGCACGCTGCTCCTCAAGGGCATCGTCGATATGCGCAAGCGCGTAGCCCTGACAGGTCCGCTGGTACGCGAACCGAAGTACTACGACGTGATCGCAGGTATGCCCGTTAAGGCTATCCTTGCTTGCAACGTCGATGAGAGCATCGAGCCGCGTTACATCGCAGGCAATGCACTCAGCGGTCACCAGATCACTCTCGAGGACGCCATCAGTCTCTACGACAACCAGTTCACCGTCATCGCTCAAGGTACGGAGACCCATGAGTTCATGGGTTGGATCATGCCGTGCTTCCTGCGCGAGGGTAAGCAAGATGCCCGTCTCAAAGGCGGACGCCGCGCTATCATCGTCAGCGGCGAGTATGAGCGCGTGTTCCCGATGGACATCTACCCCGAGCATCTCATCAAGGCTATGATCGCCGGAAACTTGGATCGAATGGAAGCGCTCGGCGCTTACGAGGTCGCACCCGAAGACTTCGCTGTTTGCGAGTACGTCTGCACCTCCAAGATGCCGCTACAAGCTATCGTTCGCGCCGCATTGGATAACTTAAAACAGGAGATTGAATAATGTTTGAGGGTCTATATAAACTGAAAGAGCAACTCCGCCCGAACTTTGAGGAAGGTGGTAAGTTGCACGCATTCTGGTCCCTGTTCGACGGTTTCGAGAGTTTCCTCTTCACCCCGAACACCACCGGCAAGCGCCTTGGCTCGCAGATCCATGCGGGCAATGACTCCAAGCGCACGATGATCTACGTAGTGCTCGCACTCGTTCCGTGTATGCTTTTCGGCATGTACAATGTCGGCTATCAGCACCTGTTGGCTACCGGACAACTCATGGGCGGCTTAACCTCCGCTCTGTTCTGGAAGGCTTTCGGCTTCGGTCTGCTGGCTGTACTGCCGTATATTCTTGTTAGTTACATCGTTGGTCTGGGCATCGAGTTCACCGTGGCTCAGTGGAAACATGAAGAGATCGCCGAGGGCTTCCTCGTTACCGGTTTCTTGATTCCTCTGATCGTGCCTATCAACACTCCGTTGTGGATGGTTGCCGTAGCTACTGCTTTCGCCGTTATCTTCGCCAAAGAGGTGTTCGGCGGTACGGGCTACAACATCTTCAACGTAGCCTTGATCACCCGTGCGTTCCTGTTCTTCGCCTACCCGACCCACATG
>JAFPGA010000175.1 GCA_017423085.1 Paludibacteraceae bacterium
GAAGTGCAGTTCGCTCTCCGCAACAGGCATGTTGGCAGCAAACCAAGCGAGAATATTTTTATAGCGTTCTGCTGTTCGCATAATAGGTCTTGCTTAAGAATTGGAGCAGTTGGGTCGCGCGTTGTTGTACATCGGCGGTCTGCGGGGTGATTTCCTTTTTCTGCAGATGAAGGAGCATGATCTGGTACAGAAGCAACAGACATGCCTCGAGGTCCGACATGGTCGGGCGGTCGGTTTTGGCTTTGAGCAGGTTGAGAGATGGTTGCAGACGCAGGATGGCAGCACGGTACATTGCGTCCTCGTTGAGAAGGGTGCTGTGCAGGTCTTCCAATTCAGCGAGTGCGTTCTGCGCCAAGGCCAGATGACCGGATTCCACGATACCCTCGCGGTGCATCATCTCGTTGAGCTCGTGCAGTTCCGGTGTCGCGTCAGCATTCTGCGGGAACGCACGGAGATAGTCCTCCATCTGCCATAAGTACAAGATGTACTCTGCAATATTTTCTTTTTTACTCCTCATCGTCATCAAAATCTATTTCATCGAGGTAGTTGTCAGACATGAAGATCTCGATGTCACGGCGGTCCTTCTTGGTGGGACGGCCGGTACCGCGGTCGCGACCTCCGTTACCGGCCATGCGTGCGAGTTCCAATATCTCCAGTTGCTGAGGACTTGTCTCGTCCCGCAAGTACTCGGGTACCAGTTTGGCACCAAGGCGGTTCTCGGTGAGTTGCAGCACGCGGTAGGTGTAGGTGATGGGACCTTTGCGGACGTTGAACGTGTCACCGACATGGAACGTGCGGCTGGGCTTGAGTTGCACCCCGTTGAGGGTGATACGCCCGTTCTTGCACGCATCGGCAGCAATGGAGCGGGTCTTATAGATCCGCATTGCCCAGAGATATTTATCAACTCGTACTTCGGACATGGGTTATGGGGTACGGGTTATGGGTTATTTCCCATTGAATTGGTTCATGGTGCGGTCGATGCCTTGGAGACAGAAAGACGGGATGATTTCCGTGGTCACTTTGAGGCGGTCGTCGATGGTCTTTTTCTCCTCGTCGGTCCATTCGCCGAGCACGAAATTGATTTGTGTTCCGCGGGTATATTCATTACCTATGCCGAAACGCACGCGTGCGTAGTTCTCCGTGCCCAGCACCGATTGGATGTTACCGAGTCCGTTGTGTCCGCCGTTAGAGCCCTGTTTGCGAATACGGATGGTTCCGAAAGGCAGGTTGAGGTCATCGACAAGCACGAGCATGTTCTCCACGGGGATCTTCTCCTGTTGGAGCCAGTATCGCACAGCGTTTCCGCTGAGGTTCATGTACGTGGAGGGTTTGAGCAGCACGAGTTCGGCATTCTTGACACGGCACCGACCAATGAAGCCGTAGCGCTTGTCTTCCCACTTGACCTCTTTGGATGCAGCGAAGGCATCGATCATCATGAAACCGATGTTATGGCGCGTACCTGCGTACTCGTCACCGATATTGCCAAGGCCGACTATTAGATACTTCATATCTAATGTTTAATGTTGGATGTTTAATGTTTAAAGAAAAGGGCGAGCTTAACGCCCGCCCTTATCATTAAGCTTGTTTGCTCTGGCGTGTAGCCTTCACCTCAGCGACGCAAGCGTCAGCAGGGTTAACGAAGCTCAAGCCCTCTACCTTCACGTCAGCAACAGCGATCTTCTTAGCCAAGCCAAGCTCGGTAACGTCGATGTTGATGCGATCCGGGAATGCGGTGTAGATACCTTTTGCTTTGAGTTTGCGCATGTTCTGAACCAACTTACCACCGGCTTTAACACCTTCAGCAAGACCGTTCAACTGAACCGGGATCTCAACTACTACCGGCTTCTTAGCGTCAATTGCGAGGAAGTCGATGTGC
>JAFPGA010000176.1 GCA_017423085.1 Paludibacteraceae bacterium
ACATCGCGCCTGAATTTCGTGAGCAGGGAATAGGGAAGGCTGCTCTGGAGCAACTGGAGCACTATGCCTTTGATTTTCTGCAACTTCGCGTATTATATGCCGTTATTGCTACCGCCAATACTGCCTGCTCTGCATTATACCGAAATGCCGGTTATGCGCCTTCTTCTCTCTTGCCCGCTTGGACGCTCGAATCCGACGCGGTCATCTGGATAAAAAATAAGTAAACCTCTATTCCGAATACCTATGTAAGTGTGTTTTTCTATAAAAAACGCACTTTTATTTGCATATATCATTTTTTTTTCGTACCTTTGCACTCGCAAAGGTTTTGACGAATATTAATAGCAAATATAGCATGAAAAAAGAAATTCAATTCTCCCTTGTCTATCGTGACATGTGGCAGAGTAGCGGTAAGTATGTGCCGCGCAAGGATCAATTGGCACGCGTAGCGCCGGTGATCATCGAGATGGGCTGTTTCGACCGTGTGGAGACCAACGGCGGCGCGTCGGAGCAGGTCAACCTGCTTTACGGTGAGAACCCGAACCAAGCCGTACGTACGTTCTGCAAGCCCTTCAATGAAGCAGGTATCAAAACCCATATGCTGGATCGTGGTCTGAACGCGCTGCGTATGAACCCTGTTCCTGCTGATGTGCGTCAACTGATGTATAAGGTTAAACACGCTCAGGGAACGGACATCACCCGTATTTTCTGCGGACTGAATGACCCGCGTAACATTATCCCGTCTATCAAATGGGCTAAAGAGGCCGGCATGACCGCGCAGGCGACCATGTGTATTACCTATTCGAAAGTACACAATGCCGAGTATTATATCAACCTTGCAGAGCAACTCATCGAAGGTGGCGCACAAGAGATTTGCCTTAAGGACATGGCCGGTATCGGTCGTCCGCATATGCTCGGCGTCATTGTGGCTGCTATCAAAGAGAAACATCCTGATATCATCATCCAGTACCACGGCCATACAGGTCCTGGCTTCTCGGTAGCATCCATGCTCGAGATCGCAAAAGCCGGAGGTGATGTGTTTGACGTCGCTATCGAACCGCTCAGTTGGGGTAAGGTGCACCCGGACGTAATCACGATCCAAGCAATGATGCGCGATGCAGGCTTCCTGGTAAAAGACATCAATATGAAAGCCTACATGGAGGCACGTAAGCTCACGCAGGAGTTCATTGATGATTTCTTAGGCTATTGGATTGACCCGAAGAATGCACTGATGACATCTCTCCTCGTAGGCTGCGGCCTGCCAGGAGGTATGATGGGTTCGCTCATGGCCGACCTCAAAGGTATGCACGCGGCAATCAATGCCAACCTCAAGAAGAAAGGAGAGCCGGAACTGAGTGAAGATGAACTGCTGGTTCAGCTCTTCGACGAAGTACAGCGTATATGGCCTATGCTCGGTACGCCGTGCCTGGTAACACCGTTCAGCCAATACGTGAAGAATGCCGCGCTAATGAACCTGTTCAGCCGTTCGATGGGAGAGAAAGATTTCACGCGCATGGATCCTGCTATGTGGGGCATGATACTTGGCAAGTCCGGCAAACTGCCGGGTGAGTTGGCTCCTGAGATCATCGAATTGGCGAAAGAGAAAGGCTTCGATTTCTATACAGACGATCCGCAGAAACTGTACCCGAACGTGCTGCCGCAATATATCAAGGAGATGAAAGAACTGGGTTGGGACCGCGGACAGGATGACGAAGAGCTCTTCGAGTTCGCTATGCACGACAAGCAGTATCGTGAGTACAAGTCCGGCTTGGCGAAAGAGCAGTTTAATAAGGACCTCGCTGAGCGCATGCAGAAAGCAGGCAGAGAGGTGCCGGAGGAACTTAAAAAGTATATTACTACTCAGCCTAGTACTCCTAGTCAACCTGGTCAGAATGATGACCTTGCTGCCGTGGCATATGCGCTCTACTTGGCCGGTAAGAAGCCGAAAGAGGGCATTATCACGCTGCCGGAGATTCATTCCACCGCTTGGAATCATAAATATTATACACTTAAATAATCATGAAGAAGTACAATTTTAATGCGGGACCGAGTATCCTGCCGCAAGAGGTAATCAAACAAACAGCCGAAGCTGTGATCGATTTTCAGGGTGAAGGCCTGTCAGTGCTGGAGATTAGCCACCGTGCTAAGTATTTCCAACCCATCATGGACGAAGCCGAAGCACTCGTAAAAGAGTTACTGAACGTGCCGGAGGGTTACCGCGTGCTGTTCCTTGGTGGCGGCGCCAGCTTGCAATTCTGTATGGTGCCGTTCAATATGCTCGAGAAGAAAGCGGCTTATTTGAACACCGGTGTATGGTCGAAGAAAGCGCTTAAGGAAGCCAAAGGTTTCGGTGAAGCAGTCGAAGTTGCTGCCAGCACGGATTCGATTCCTACGGACTATGAGATTCCGCAAGACGCTGATTACTTCCACATTACAACCAACAACACCATCTTCGGTACCGAGATCAACGACGACAAACTCGCCGAGATCTATCGCAAGAAAGGGAATGTACCTTTGGTAGCCGATATGAGTTCGGATATTCTCAGCCGTCCGATTGATGTCAGCCAATACGATATTATCTATGGTGGTGCGCAAAAGAACTTGGCTCCGGCCGGTGTGACCTTCGTCATCATCAAAGAGTCGTGTCTGGGCAAAGTGAGCCGTTATATCCCGACAATGCTGAATTACCAGACGCATATTGACGGCGGCTCGATGTTCAATACGCCTCCTGTACTGCCTGTTTATACCGCGGTGCTGACGTTGCGTTGGCTCAAAGCGAACGGTGGTGTGAAATGGATCGAGGCACGCAACAAAGCGAAAGCTGACTTGCTGTACAAGTGTCTGGATGAGTCGAAACTGTTCACTCCGACCATTCTCAAGAAAGAGGACCGCAGCCGTATGAATATCTGCTTCGTGCTCAAACCGGAGTATGCAGAACTGCAGGACGACTTCTTCAAGTTCGCTACCGAGCGCGGCATGGTAGGTATCAAGGGTCACCGTCTGGTAGGCGGATTCCGCGCTTCTTGCTACAACGCTATGGATCTCGAAGGCGTACAGGCACTCGTTGATTGTATCAAAGAGTACGAGAGTTTGCATTAATCTAAATATCGAAATATCGAAAAATATGAAAGTCCTAGTAGCTACAGAAAAGCCGTTTGCTAAAATTGCAGTAGATGGCATTAGAAAAGAAATAGAAGCAGTAGGTTATGAACTCGCGCTGCTTGAGAAATATACGGACAAAGCTCAGTTGTTAGACGCTGTGGCTGACGCAGACGCACTCATCATCCGTTCGGATGTCGTGGATGCAGTTGTATTGGACGCCGCCAAGCAGTTGAAGATCGTCGTTCGTGCCGGTGCAGGTTATGATAACATCGACCTCGAGGCCGCTACCGCACACAAGGTAGTAGCAATGAACACCCCGGGACAGAACAGCAATGCTGTGGCTGAACTGGCGCTCGGTCTGATGGTCTATGCCGTTCGTAACCTCTATAACGGAACCAGCGGCACCGAACTGAAAGGCAAGAAACTGGGTATTCATGCCTTCGGTAACGTCGGTCGTAACGTGGCGC
>JAFPGA010000177.1 GCA_017423085.1 Paludibacteraceae bacterium
CACAGTTCGTAAGATGAGCGGCAACGTTGGTGTAGAGCGTATCTTCCCGATGGACAGCCCCTTCATCGAGAGCATCACAGTGAACAAGTACGGTAAAGTACGTCGTGCTAAACTGTATTACCTCCGCGAGCGTACGGGTAAGAAAGCCCGCATCCAAGAGCGCCGCGTTAAGTAAAGCTCAAACAATTAGGGGTTCCGAAAGGTTCCCCTTTTTTCTATGTTCCAACTCGAATCTCCATATAAGCCCACCGGAGACCAGCCGCAAGCAATACAGGCGCTGGTCGATGGTCTAAACGCCGGTGCAGACGCGCAAGTGCTGTTGGGCGTGACGGGTAGCGGTAAGACGTTCACGGTGGCGAATGTCATCGCGCAAATCAACCGCCCTACCCTCATCATGAGCCACAACAAGACCCTCGCGGCGCAGTTATACTCGGAGATGAAGGCGTTCTTCCCGCACAACGCGGTCGAGTATTTTGTGAGCTACTACGACTACTACCAACCCGAAGCATACATCCCGTCCACGGACACGTACATCGACAAAGATCTGAGTATCAACGAAGAGATTGACCGTCTCCGTCTCTCTGCGGTGGCAGCGCTGCTCAGCGGACGCAAGGATGTGATTATTGTGAGTTCAGTCAGTTGTATCTACGGTTTGGGCAGTCCGCAGGACTTCACCGCCAATGTGATTGAACTCAAGCGCGGCACGCAAATCCCGATGGACACGCTGCTCAAACAGTTGGTCAGCGCGCAGTACATCCGCAACGATATAGAACTGGCGCGCGGACGCTTCCGCGTCAAAGGGGATACGATTGATATTGCTCTCGCTTATGCTGACTACCTCGTGCGCATTGAGTTCTTCGGCAATGAGATAGATGCCATTCTAACGGTGGACCCTATCAGCGGGCAGGTGCTTGAAGAGTTCGAGCACTACAACCTCAGTCCCGCGACTATCTTCTTGACAAGCGCAGATCGTATCGCGGCAGCCAAAGAGCAGATCAAAGCCGATCTCGCCAAGCAGATCCATTATTTTATTGACATGGGCGAGGAACTCTATGCCAAACGTATTGAGGAGCGTGTGAAGTACGATTTGGAGATGCTTGACGAACTCGGATACTGCTCCGGTGTAGAGAACTACAGCCGTTATTTCGACGGTCGTGAACCCGGCACTCCGCCGTATTGTCTGCTGGACTATTTCCCGAAAGACATGCTCCTTGTTATTGATGAGAGCCACGTCACAGTGCCCCAGATACGCGGCATGTATGGAGGCGACAAAGCCCGTAAAGACAACCTTGTCACCTACGGTTTCCGTCTCCCTGCCGCTCGCGACAACCGGCCGCTCAAGTTCGATGAGTTTGAAGCGAAGACAGGACAGACTATTTACGTATCCGCCACGCCGGATGAATACGAGCTCGGTCGCAGCGAAGGTATTGTCATTGACCAACTCATCCGCCCGACCGGACTGCTCGATCCCGAGATTGAAGTGCGCCCGACCAAAGACCAGGTGGATGACCTGATGGACGAAATCAAGTTCCGCATTCACCGTAACGAACGCTGTCTGGTCACCACGCTCACCAAACGCATGGCAGAGGAGTTGGACGAGTACCTGCGCAGATACCGTATCAAATCGGCATATATCCACTCCGACATAGACACTATCGAGCGAGTGAAGATCATGGAAGACTTGCGCAGAGGCGAGTACGATGTGCTTGTCGGTGTCAACCTGCTGCGCGAAGGGCTCGATTTGCCGGAAGTAAGCCTCGTCGCTATTCTTGATGCGGACAAGACCGGTTTCCTGCGCGACCAGCGCAGTCTCACACAAACAGTAGGACGAGCAGCGCGGCACGTGCATGGAAAGGCAGTGCTCTACGGCGACAAGATAACTCCCGCCATGCAAGCCACCATCAACGAAACAAACCGTCGCCGTCGTATTCAGATGCGCTACAACGAAGAGCATGGCATCACACCTACCCCCATCAAAAAAGAAATCAACACCTCTGCTCTCGCAGGGCTATACAAAGATCCGGAGGAAGAGAAACGCAAACTCACCGAGTCCATCAAAGCCGGCTGGAAGAACGCCGAGTGGCAGAAGATGGATGCCGCTAAACTGGAGAAAGCGATTGATGCCAAACGCAAAGCAATGCTGGCTGCAGCCAAAGCGACTGACTTTGAGACAGCTGCCTTCTTGAGGGATGAAATGTTGGAGATGCAGAACAGACTGCAAGCCATCAATGGCTAATAGAGACTCTGGTACACTTTCTCGAAGAACGTGGCGCAGGCGTTCAGGTGATTGCCTTGCGGTGAGAAATTGTATTCCACATTCGTCAGCATTTTCTGCGTGAACTCATACGCTACATGAGCGCTGTTGAGGAACGGCACCATGTCATCTTCCGTACTATGGAACATATACAGCGGAGCCTTCGGTGTCCAGCCCAGAATAGAGTTCTTTTTCATTGCCTGATAAAGCTGCGCCGTCGGGTTCTTGCGTTTCTGATAAATAAGCGGGGTGAGCAGTTGATCAATACGATTGTCCATCTTCGCATTCACCTCAAACATCGTCCACCGCTTCGACTCGATCAGATCATGATACCTGCCCAGTAACTCCGGTTGGAAATAGTCTTCCGGTTTCAAAGGCAGATTCTCACCGTACGCCATGCCCAGAATCAGCATCGGCAACGAACAGGGGATATTCGTTTTCGGCTGACTCACATAGTAGTCATAGGTCTTCGCCAAATCGTACGGCCCTGCCCCCACGAACACACGGCGTATCGGGAAACGCTCAGCGTACTCTTCTTCCAAACGCTTCTGCATCGCCAAGGTCACGGCTGCACCCTGCGAATACCCCACCAGCACGATCTGCTGCGGGAACAGGAAACCACGGGAAGCGATATACGGCATCGCCGCTTTGAGCAAATCAATGGAAGAAGTGACCGCACTTTCCAATTGCAGATAGGGATGCGGAAGATGGGACGAGATGCCGTAGCCCACGTAGTCCGGCATGATGACTATATAGTCCTTCGTTGCAAAAATTCCCTCTATACTGTGCGCCTGACTCGGTGTCTCTTTGTTTGCACAGATCGTATAGTGGTTCGCAACAATGATATTCTTGATTTTCTTGCGTGGTGGAAAGAAGATTTTTCCAGACAGCACCACTCTCTCACCGTTCGGTGCTACCGAAGTGTAGCGAACAGGCACCTCTTCAGTGGAAGCATATAAGGTCTTGAGAAACAGATCACTACCCTTGTCATTCCGGTAACGCGACTGATGATTCGCCATGCGGCTTGCCAATGTGCCGTCTCGCAATGCCGCACGAAGCATCGTCCAGAACAAATCCGCGTTCACATTCTCGGAAACAAAGCGATTATTGATTTCCGATTTTACGCGATTGAATTTGTCCTTAGCCAAATGCAAAATGGTCTCTCCTACCGATTTGCGCTCTTTCCAGCCTTCTTCATACAGGCTGGAATACGCGTCTAAATTGACGTACGTGAGTGCTTTCATACCAAGGGATTTTACTTACAACAACGCTTCCGGCACGATAGAGACAATTAGCAACATATACAATACTGCAAAAAAGCCAGCTGTCTCAAACCAGAAAAGCGGATATATACGGAGGGTACGGGTTAATGCACCCGTAATCATCATTACCAAGATAAAGGATATCAGAATATAACTCAACTTCAACCCTACGATTAAGAACCACAACACCGTGAAAAATCCAGATAGAATAGCCACCGTATAATGAAAATAGATCCGAAAATCCGATTTCTTGTAGCGTGCCGACACCCCCACCAACGCCAGACAGATAAGCGTCAGCAGCGGCAGAAAGGCAAAATTAGATCGCCAGTCCGGCAAACGATACGTGTAATACACCCAAACCGGCAACGCCGTTGCACAGAGGAAATACAGCATGCCCGGAAACAGTTTGCCGTACCCGCGATACTTACGGTCAAAGTGATAATACGTATTCGACAAATTATTGGGAATACAGAAATTGAATATCACACCTAACTCGTACGCTGTAAAGACGAGCAAGTCAATAATTAACAATATTGTAATGGCTATTGATACTCCCATCGTATTCATTTCTCAAAAATCATGCAAAGGTACGATATTTTTTTTATATAAGCAAGGAAAAAATGCAAAATTAGATAAAACGCTCGTTTTATTTGCATATATTAAAAAAAAGTAGTAACTTTGCGCCCTAATTTGCATCAATATGCTTTTGAATATTCTGAAATCTAAAATCCACCGTGTGGAAGTGACCGAGGCGAATCTTGAATATATCGGCTCGATCACCATTGACGAGGCGCTCATGGAAGCTGCAGATATTTATGCGGGCGAACGGGTACAAGTGGTGGATAACACGAATGGTGCGCGTCTGGAGACTTACGTCATCCCCGGCAAGCGTGACAGCGGATGCATCTGCATCAACGGTGCTGCTGCTCATCTGGTCCATGTGGGCGACACGGTCATCATTATGGCATACGCATTCATGACTCCCGAAGAAGCCAAGACATTCAAACCCGCCATTGTCTTCCCTGTCGGGAACAAAATCTCGTAGTATGACATTCTTCGAATTACACAGCGAGTCCAAAGGTGTCGGTGCACGCGCCGGAATGATTCACACTGACCATGGGGACATCCTCACGCCGATATTTATGCCGGTCGGTACAGTCGGCACCGTTAAGGGTGTGCAGCGCTGCGAACTGGAAAACGACATCAAGGCGCAGATCATCCTGGGTAACACCTACCATCTGTTCCTTCGCCCGGGTACGGAGATTCTCCGTCAGGCGGGCGGACTGCATCGGTTCGAAGGATGGACACGCCCTATACTGACCGACTCCGGAGGGTTTCAGGTCTTTTCACTGACCGACATCCGCAAAATGACGGAAGAGGGAGTCCGCTTCAGCAGCCATATTGACGGTCGCAAACTGCTCTTCAGCCCTGAGAACGTGATGGATATACAGCGCGAGATAGGAGCGGATATCATGATGGCGTTCGACGAGTGCTGTCCGGGCACAGCGGATAAGAAATACGCCAAAGACTCAATGGAGCGCACACACCGCTGGCTCGACCGCTGCATCACTCGTTTCGACAGCACAGATGATCTGTACGGATACAAACAGCACCTCTTCCCCATTGTGCAAGGCTGCACATATACCGACCTACGACAAGATGCGTGCAAACACCTGCGCGATTTAGACCGCGACGGATATGCCATCGGCGGACTCGCCGTAGGCGAACCGACCGAAGTGATGTACGACATGATCG
Source organism: Paludibacteraceae bacterium (assembly GCA_017423085.1). Taxonomy (GTDB): domain Bacteria; phylum Bacteroidota; class Bacteroidia; order Bacteroidales; family Paludibacteraceae; genus Colicola. The sequence goes on from JAFPGA010000177.1 coordinate 5,272, forward strand.
AGGTGTGCAATGATATTCTGCCGCAAGACAAACCGCGTTACCTCATGGGAGTCGGCACACCGTGGAATATATTGGAAGCCATTGAACGCGGAGTGGATATGTTTGACTGCGTGATGCCGACACGCAACGGACGGAACGGCATGATTTTCACATGGCAAGGTGTGATGAATCTGCGCAATAAGAAATGGGAAGATGACTTCACCGAACTCGACCCGTGCGGCTGTTCGTATGTGGACCATGCCTACACCCGTGCTTACGCACGCCACCTCATCCACGCGCAAGAGATGCTCGGACTTGAGATTTTGTCTATTCATAACCTCGCATTCTATCTCGACCTCGTCACACAGGCACGCCAGCACATACTCGCAGGAGACTTCTGTGCATGGAAAGCGTCTGTGATGCCGAATATCATGCAGCGGATGTAAATCATAAACCGACGTGAAACGTCTTGACTGGTACATAATTCGCAAGTTTTTGGGCACGTTCTTCTTTTCTATCGTGCTCATTTTGTCTATCGCAATTGTGTTTGACCTCACGGAGAAGATGGACGATTTCTTTGAGAATCAAGTACCTCTGCGCGAAATTATTTTCGATTATTACCTACCCTTCATCCCGTATTACATGAATATGTTCAGTTCGCTGTTCATCTTCATTTCCGTCATTTTCTTTACCAGCAAACTGGCAGGAAACTCCGAGATCATCGCCATGCATGCTGCGGGCATGAGCTACCACCGTCTCATGGTACCATACGCTCTATCCGCCACCCTGCTCTTCGTTTTGGGTATGTTGCTCGGTGGCTGGGTTATTCCCCGTTCATCTGAGCGGATGCTGCATTTCACCGACAAGTACGTGGACCATTTCACTTCCGAGCACGCACGGAATCTCCAGTTAGAGGTCGAACCCGGCACTATCCTCTATATTGAGTCTTTCCAACGACGTTCGAATATCGGCTACCGCTGTTCCATTGAGAAATTCGACGGAAAGACACTAATTGAACGCACCACAGCAGACCGCATTTACTACGATTCGCTGGAACTATGGCACTTGGACACCTACACACGCCGCCGTTTCGATGCCATGCGCGAAACACTGGACAAAGGCAGACGGCTGGATATCACCCTGCCTATCATTCCGGACGAGATGTTTATCACTGCCCAACAGGCACAGCAGATGACTACGCCGGAACTACGGCATTACATGCAGCGGCAACGCGAACGAGGCAGCGGAAACGTCAAAGCATTCGAAGTGGAATACCACAAACGCTGGGCTTCCCCACTCGGCGCCTTTATCATGACCCTGCTCGGTGTTACTATGTCCAGCCGCAAAGTGCGCGGCGGAATGGGAAAGAACCTGGGTATCGGTCTCATTCTCACCGCCGGTTACATTCTCTTTTCCACAGTATCCACCACATTCTCTGTTAATAATGTAATGTCGCCTTTCATGGCTGCATGGCTTCCGAACTTCATTTTTCTCGCCATCTCCATCCCGCTTTACATCCGTGCCAGCAAATAAAAAAAGGGCACGTTCTCACGCACCCCACAATAATTTGTACCTTAAATAATTGGTCACTTTGCTCTTACCGGAGCTCTATACGACGAGTAACCGTTTCGCCGTTGACCTTTGCGTAGAGACGGTATGTACCGCGATCTAACTCAAATTCTGCAAATTTACCACGCTCTTTTCTCAGCAGTTTACCCTGCATTGTATAGATTCGTGCTTCCTCCATCTGAGTGGAAGTTACCACCAGCGTGTTTTCGCGGAAGCGAACAGTGAAATTATCATTGCTTTTTGCGGCATCCGCGTAATTTACTCCGGTCAAAAGTGCAGCTACAGCTGCCAGAACAACTAATACCTTTTTCATAATTTGTCCTTTCTTTTATTATGTTAGACCATTTGGTTTTTGAAAACCGATGCAAAATTACTGCCTTTTTTTGAGCCAACCAAATAATTTTACGAAAAAGCGATAAATTTCTATAAAATGACGAATGTGGTTTACAATTTATTATTTTACTACTACATTTGCTTACATTTTGCTATTTGCGGTTTACAAAGTACAGATGTCAATTTCAAAAAAAACGCGCGTGCGCTTGCGTATATGGATTTTTTTTACTAATTTTGTGCCCGATTTTAGTTTGGCTGAGTGTGGCCTCACAAAAAACAGAGATATTATGCAAAATATACGAAATATAGCAATTATTGCGCACGTTGACCACGGCAAAACAACGCTCGTGGACAAGATGCTGTACACTGCCCATTTGTTCAGAGACAACGAGAACAAAGGTGAACTGATTTTGGACAACAACGATTTGGAGCGCGAACGTGGTATCACGATCCTTGCCAAGAATGTAGCGATCGATTACAAGGGTACGAAAATCAACATCATTGACACTCCGGGGCACGCGGACTTCGGTGGCGAAGTGGAGCGTGTGCTCAACATGGCGGACGGCGTGCTGCTGCTCGTCGATGCCTTTGAGGGCGCTATGCCGCAGACTCGTTTTGTGCTGCAGAAAGCACTTGAGCTCGGACTCAAACCTATCGTAGTGATCAACAAAGTGGACAAACTCAACTGCCGTCCGGATGAGGTACAAGAAGAGGTATTCGACCTCATGTGCAACCTCAACGCGACCGACGACCAGTTGGATATCCAGACACTCTACGGCTCCGCCAAGCAGGGCTGGATGTCCACCGACTGGAAGAAACCGACCACGGACCTCACGGATCTCATGGATGCCATCATCGA
>JAFPGA010000178.1 GCA_017423085.1 Paludibacteraceae bacterium
ATGAGCCAGGTCACTATCACCGACTACATGAAGATGATCGAACTCAAGACCTCGGTGCTGCTTGCCAACGCCATGCGCATAGGCGGATACATAGCCGGCGCGACTCCCGTACAGCAGGAAGCACTCTACCGGTACGGTTTGCACCTCGGTCTCGCGTTCCAGGTTCAGGATGATATACTCGATGTCTATGGTGACCCGAAGACCTTCGGCAAAGCCATCGGCGGAGACATATGCTGCAACAAAAAGACCGCGCTGCTCATCAGCGCCCTCGAGAACGCCGACGCCGAGTCCAAAGCCGAACTGCTGCAGTGGATCATGACCACCGACCGCAACGAAGAGAAGATTGCTGCCGTCACCGCCATCTACAACCGTCTGGGCGTTCGCCAGATATGCGAAGCAATCATGGAGGAGCACACCTCACTCGCACTCGCGCAACTCGACAAACTGCCGCAGAACGATTCCACCGAGCGTCTGCGCGTCATGGCAGAGCAGCTCGCAATGAGAAAAAGCTAAATAAATCGTACATCGTAAATCGTAAATCGTAAATAACTTTATGCCTTACCGCCGATTACCCAACACAGACTTAGCCCGGCTGCACGCACTGCAGAACGCTATACAGCGCGCACAGACTGCCGACTACACCGAGCAGGTCATCCCCTACAAAGTGCAAAGCGAAGCACAGCGGTTCTTAGTGGCGTTCGAGAACGTGGTGATGCAGTCCAAAGACAACTACACCTCCACCGTCAAAGCCAACAAACAATACCGCCACATCGTACAGAACGCACGTATGTATATATCGCACTTCATTCAAGTGCTCAACCTCGCCGTCATCCGCGGAGAGATCAAGAAAGAGCAGAAACTGCTCTATAACCTGGATCCGCATCAGAATGTGGTGCCCGACCTCTCCACCGAGGAGAATCTGCTGGAATGGGGCAAGAACATCATCGACGGAGAGCAGAAACGGATGGCGAACGGCGGGTTCCCCATTTACAATCCCGCTATTAACAAGGTGAAGGTACACTACGACATCTTCTGCGATCATCAGCGCCAACACTCGTTCCACGTGCAGAACACCGAACGCGTGAACGGCGACCTCGGACCGATGCGGGCACAGGCGGATGAGATCATACTCAATATATGGAACATCGTCGAGGACTACTACAAAGACCTGCTTCCGTATGAGAAGATGATGAAATGCCAGCAGTACGGGTTGATCTATTACTACCGCAAGGGAGAAAGAAAACTCTCCGCCGAAACCGACAGAGAGCTCAAGTTGATTCGGGATAGCCAACCGACTATCCAATGGTCCTCAGAGGAGTAACCACTCGGTCCATCTTATGGTCGTTCAGCTTGTGAGGAAGACTGTGTTTCTTTAACTGGAACGAATAACAAACGCCTATCTTCTTCGCATGATGCTGGTGAGCAAGGAATCTGTCATAGTATCCGCCGCCACGACCGATACGGTGACAATGCTGGTCAAACACAACGCCCGGAACAAAGATAATATCAATCGGACCCGTATAGGTATTCGTCTGAGGCTCCGGAACACCGTAACGTCCCTTACGCATCATATCCTCGCCGTCATAAGGACGAACCTCCATCGAGCGACGATGGGTAACAGGAAAAAGAAATGTTTTTTGGTCTCCGTACTTGGTAATGAGCGGACGCAAGTCCACCTCGTTATGAATCGGATAAAAGAGAAGCACCGTCTTCGCCTCGCGGAAAGCAGACATCTGCTCTATCTGCGCAATGATACGACCGGACTCGGCTGCCACCTCTTCGGGGGTCAGGATGCGACGCTTCTGCTCCACAACGGCGCGAAGAGCCTTTTGCTCCTTACGGATACGCACCCACGGTAACCACTCCAAAAAATCGTGTATTTGAGCTTGAAATAACATAACAAATGATAGATTGGTCTTTCGGGCTGCAAAAGTACTGCTTTTTTCCGAAATATGCAAGAAAAAAAACAAAATTATACGAAATAAACACCAAATGAAGCACTTTTTGTACATAATAATGGGTCTGATGGTCGTTATCATGACCGGATGCGACAACAATACCAACACCACCACCCTGTCATCTGTGGCGCAACTGAAGGCTTTCTCCTTTGCAAAGAATGACTCCTTCCCCGGACTCGCCGCAGCGGTGTTCACCATTGACGAACGGCTCGACACCGGTCTGGTGTGGAACAAGGACTCCATGCTTTACGGAACACGTCTGGACAGTGTTGTGCCGCGTTTCACGTTTGCTACCACACCGGGTGCCGCGTTCCTCACTTTTCCGGACACCACCGTCGTGCTCACCGGATATGACACACTCGATTTCAACCCACGACCGATATATCTGACGCTGCGCTCTGCCGACAAATCCACCACCAAAGTGTATGAGATTCGTCCTTCCGTACACCGGATAGATCCGGATCTCTATACATGGACACAACTAACCGCTTCCGTTTATCCCGAAGACGATAGTGAGCAGCGAGTAGTAGAGCTCGGCGCTGATTTTGTGATGGTGGTCTCCAACGGTTTTGAGTTGCGCGTCTTCCGTTCTGCAGACGGCGCTGAATGGAGCTCCCCTGCTGTGCCTACCGGACTGCCCGCCGGCACACGTGTACGCCAGATCATCAGTGACGGTAATACGCTCTACTACGGACAGGACAACGCCGTATATACCTCCACCGATGCCGTCACATGGACTGCCCACAACGTCAGCTACGACGTGCGCACGATGCTCCTCTACTGGAACGAACAGGTGTGGGCGCTGACAGGCGATGAAGGCAACTACGAACTGGCCACCTACGCCAACGGAGCACTCACGCTCACCGGACTGCGACCCGACGGACTGTTCCCCGTCAGCGATTTCGCATCCGTCACATTCCACAGTCCCAGTCTGCGCGAACGGGCAATGATCATAGGCGGCTTCGCCGAGAACGGACAGTCCCTCAACACCCGCTGGAACCTCGAGTACTCACGCCACACGCCGGAGAACAACGGATACAGGCTGCAGGAGTTCTCCATTGACCGTCCGTCCTTCAAGAGCCTGACGGGAATCTCCGTCATCGATTATAACGGTCAACTGCTGCTCTTCGGCGGCGTGGACGACAAAATGACCTACTACGGTCGGGACATCCTTATCTCCGATGACGAGGGACTCAACTGGTACGCTGCCGATACAGCGAAGAACCAACTGCCCGAGGTCTATCAGGCACGGCAGAAACAGACGGCCATCGTCCGCAACAACGATATCTACCTCTTCGGCGGACAAGACAAACAGACCACGTTCAGCGATGTCTATAAAGGCCGCCTGAACAGTATAGACTGGTAAAAAACATCTAGAGCATCTAGGATATCTAGAGCATCTAGGATATCTAGAGCATCTAGGAAATCTAGAAAACAACTAACAACTAAAAATATTAACACTATGACTATTAAAGATTACAAATTCGCCGGTAAGAAAGCGATCGTACGCGTGGACTTCAATGTACCACTGGATGAGAATGGTAAGATCACAGACGACACCCGTATCCGCGGTGCGCTGCCTACCCTCAAACACATTCTGGATGAAGGCGGTGCCCTCATCATCATGAGCCATATGGGTAAACCCAAAGGCAAAGTACAGGCTAAGTTCAGCCTCGGTCAGATCAAAGACGCTGTCGCTGCTGCACTCGGTCGCCCTGTTCAGTTCGCTGAGGACTGCGCGAAAGCACAAGATCAGGCTGCTGCACTCAAACCGGGTGAGGTACTCCTCCTTGAGAACCTCCG
>JAFPGA010000021.1 GCA_017423085.1 Paludibacteraceae bacterium
CACCACGGTTGGCAAAGAAGCAGCTGAACAAGTACCACAAACGCCATCGTCCCGATGGTCAGCACGTGCATCATCTGCCAACTCAGATGAAAAGCAACCACCGCCGCCAGCCACGCGCTGCCGGTGATAGCGGTAAGCAGGATAATATGCAGAATCGGGAAGAAGATACCGAAATCGCGTTGGGGCGTCATCCACAACTGGATATTCGACATGCACTCAAACGTGCCTTGTATCTTTGCCACGCCCGCAAGAAAACAAACCGGCAGCAGAATAGCCATGTTCGTCGTCCGCATAGTGATAAAATTGCACACCGCAATCACGACCGCCGAGGTGATGAGCAGTTGTTGGTTGGTGAAGCGGAACTTCATTCGAAACAGCATCGGAAACCACACCGCCATGCCTGCCAAACCGGCATAAAGGAGCATCAGCAGGTCTTCCAGTTGCAAGGCCGTCGTCCCGCGTACCGCCTCCATTGCGCCGAGATAAACTCCGCATGAAAACTGGATGCAGATGACTTGCAGAATATAAATCCACGGCTGGATACGTTTCGGCACCCACGACCGGAACATAGGCATAGAAAAAGGCATCGCCTTTTGATTTTCCATTTGAGATTTGAAATTTAATATTTCACTTCACATTCAACGGAATAACCGGCTTTGAGTTTTTGCAAGTTCTCGGCGCTATTCTCATCCAAGGCGATGCGGATGGTGAGGCGTTGCTCGACCTTGACGAAATTGCCCGTCGCATTGTCAATGGGAATAAGCGAGAACGCGCTGCCGGTGGCATCAGAGAGGCTGAGAACGCGGCCTTTGTACTCGATGTCAGGAACGGCGTCCACATGAATAGAGACCTCGGAACCTTCATGGATATGCGGCAGTTGCGTCTCGCGGTAGTTGGCTTCCACCCATTTCTGGTTCTCATCCACGATGCTGACAAGCGTCTGACCCGGGTTGACCAGTTCGCCGATATTGATGTCGCGCGAACCCACAAAACCCGAGTGCGTGGCGATGATGTAACAATAGGAGAGATTGAGTTCGGCTAACTCGACCGCTGCCTCTGCCAGTTTGACTGCTGCTTCCACCGCCGAGCGGTTATGACTCGTCTCATCCGCCATACTGCGTTGCATGTCGATGGTGTGACAGATCTGTTCGTAACGCGCTTGTGCAGCAAGATAAGCCGAGTGCGTTTGGTCGGCTATCTGCTGGGATACAGAACCCGTCCGAAGCAACTGCTCGCAGCGTTTGTCCTCGCGGGCAAGATTGTCCAAATTGGCTTTCGCCTCGGCTTTGGAAGCTTCGGTAGCGGAGATGTTCGATGAAGCCGTACGAACCGATGAACCGGCTTGTTTGCTTTGTTGTTGCGCACGCGCCAAGTCGCTCTTGGCCTGCGCCAGACGCAGACGAAACTCGCTGTCCTCGATGATGACCAGCGTGTCGCCTTCGCGCACATGCTGGTACGCTTCAAAACGAATCTCCTTAATAAAACCCTGCACGCGCGTGTTCTGCGGCGCGATGTACTGGCACACGCGGGCGTTGTCCGTGTACTCGATGTGCCCGAAATGAGTGAATTGCAGCACAACGTACGTTATGCCTGCAAGAAGAAGCAACACGATAACCGTGTTGTACAAATACGTGAAAATCTGGGATTTAGTCATTAGTGTAACCCGATAAATTGTTAATACTCAGTGGAATATTCTCGGGTCACGCCCTCGCCTTTCTCCAGGCGGTTCTTTCAAAAATCGAGTGCAAAATTACAAAAAAAATCCCACATACGCAAATGTATGCAGGATTTTTTTGCTTTTAGTGGGCGAATGTATCAGATATTTTTGCCTAATTCGTACGCCTCTTGCAGTTTGGCGTGGCCCGAAATCTCGTGCGGATCATTCACGCCGCCGCAGAAAAGATGGGCTTTGAGCGCGCATTTCTCATAACAATCAATCCAGCCTTGCAAACCGCTCTCGGCGCGTTTGGGCGTAAACTCCTCGTCCTCGGCAGCGGTCGTCAGCAGATATATATCGCGGAACTTGTAGTCCTTCGGGTACATGGCGTTCATTCGGTCGATGAGCGTCTTCATCTGGCCCGACATCTCATAGTAATAAATCGGCGTTGCCCAGCAAACGACATCCGCGTTGAGCACGCTTTCCATGATCGCCGGCACATCATCCTTGAATACACACACGCCTGTCTCCTGACATTTGAGGCAACCGATACAGAACTTAATC
>JAFPGA010000179.1 GCA_017423085.1 Paludibacteraceae bacterium
AGAGAATTTTGCCCTTGTAATGCCGCTTTACGCCAACAGCATCAACATATTCTCTGTCAATGCTCCTTACGCGCCCTAAATCGCTAACTTCGTAGTAACCTTCAAACCCAACAACTGGCTTCCATTTTTCTATTGAACAACACCGTCCTCTGATACAATTTGCAACGGACACCAAATGCCTCTGTTGCGAGTATCTGCTATTAGTTCCCCGGTTCTCATACATTGGTTGCGGCTATAAGTTTGGAGAAGTGGGCAAAGTTGGCAGCACACCCTATCTTCGGGGAAATTGATGTCCACAATCGCTTTGGTGTAGGTGGTGCATTGAGTAGCGGTTGCCATCACAGCCCCCAAAATTCACGAATAGCAGAGTCAACCACACCCAAGTCATTGGGTATCTTGAGCGGGAACATCCCTTCGGGGCTTTTCGCGGTGGTAGTGCCATCGCTCTGCGTGATAAAGTGATGACCCTCGCTGTCGGCTTCTGCAAGAAGCACGATGTCAAAACACCCCTCAAGCGTGAGGTACTGGTCAATCATCTTGCCCACAGTCTTGGCTTTGACTTCCCCTGTGTTCGGATCGGTTTCCGTGTGGTGCAGAAAGTACACAATCACATCGTCCGGGAGCAGGTAGTTGACATTGTGGACAAGGTTCCTAAAGTCGCAAGCGAGATCGGTATACTTTTGATAGCCCACTTCCTTTGCGCGGTCAAACAGCGCATTGACCATGAGGAACTGCGAGTCATCAATGACATACCGCTTCAGCTTTGGGTCTTTAAAGATGCTGTTGATCTCTCGATAGGTGGCTCTCTTGCAGACTTTGTAGCTTCCCTTGAAGGGGAGTCGGCCCTTCTCAACTGAAAAGATTCCGACTTCCTCCGGCTTGAGCCCGCAGATGGAGCGGGACTTGCCACTTCCGCTTTTCCCGATGATTAAAACAGGAACTCCCATCTATTCACTCCTTCCTTGTAATCCACTCGCTGTGCGGTAGCGTTTCAAGCCATTTGCAGAACTCTCTCCACTCCGGCAAGCGGTGGTCTTTCCGCTGCTGGTAGATTGTCTTCAACTGGCGGTAGTTGGTTGTCATTCGCGCCGTCAGCTCCATGCCGCTCGGCAGATTGTAGAGTAAGCGCAGATAGTTCTCTGCGGTTGGGTCTGTGTGGTAGACGTTCTTTAGCCTGTTGCACTCCGCAATCGTCCGCTCTGTTACATAGCCGTTGAAGCACTTGGCAAAGTCCATATGAGCCGCCCGATGCATGGTGCTTTGCGAGGACACAAAGTCGATGAAGTGATACCGCTGCATCTCCACCCACATCTTGTTGGAGCAAGTGAGATCGAACTGCACGATGATGCCATTGAGAAAATTGTCGTGACCGCTGCCGATTTCTGCGCGTCCAAGAGCGTCAATGCCGTTTGTCACTTCCATGTCAAGGCCGTCCGTGTTAACAGACATCGGAAACTTTGCCCCGCGCACGGACTCATCAAGTCCGTAGATGTTTACATTCTTTACTTCAAACATGGTACTTCCTCGCCAGTTTCTTGATAGCCGCCTCATACTCTTTCGGCGGCAGATTGCGCGGGATGCACCGCTTCGCCTCGGCATAACGGCGGTATCGCTCGTTGCTTATCTTGACAGCCACATCAGAAATCAGCCGTTTCGTTGCCGTAATACACATCAGCATCGCCGTCCTCCTCCCATTCATCGTAGCACTCATAATCCCACCACGGAGGGTAGCCTGTGCGCTCAATGCAAGAGATAATTGGATCATCTGGCAATCTCTCCACCGTATCACTTCCCTTCCACATCGCAAATCAAGAGCATCTTCGTAATGACGAGTTCGCGCTGAACATCGGCAAGCTGGTCACACGCCCACTTAAATTGCTTGAGCGCTTCATTCAGTTGCTTCTTGAGCGCTTCATTCTGTGCCAAAATGCTTTTCATGTCCGTATCGTTTGTCATGCATCTTCTC
>JAFPGA010000180.1 GCA_017423085.1 Paludibacteraceae bacterium
AATCGATAACTGCATCAGAAGATTGTATGATCACTTCTTTCGGCAGGATAATCGGTCCCGCATTAAATTTATACTTCTTCATGATATATAAATTTTGAATTCTTAATTCTTAATTTTTATATTTTAATTACTTTAACGTATAATATTTGTGGTTCCAAGCGGTATTGTGAATCTCCGGCAGGGTAATAATACCCTCTTTCGGCTTCTTGCCGGACAGGTAGAGTGCATATGCCACAGCTGCGAGGTCGTCTGCATTCTGAGTATTCGGAGTACTCGGAACACTCGGAGAACTCTGAATATATTTTCTCAACTCCTCCGGCACCTCTTTACCTGCTTTGAGCATACGCTCTGCCAGGTCTTTGTTGAACTGCTCTTTCGCCTGACCGGACTTGTACTCACGGTACTGTTTGTCGTGCATAGCGAACTCGAACAGTTCTTCGTCGTCCTGTCCACGGTCCCAACCGAGTTCCTTCATCTCCTTGATGTACTGCGGCAGCACGTCCGGATACAGTTTCTGCGGGTCGTCGGTATAGAACTCCATATTCTTCTCCTTAGCCAGTTCGATGATTTCGGGAGCCAAGGTGCCGGGCAGTTTGCCGGACTTGCCGAGGATCATGCCCCACATAGCCGGATCCATACGTGTAAACGGTTTCTCGCCCATCGAGCGGCTGAAGATATTCATCAGCGCAGCATTCTTGACATATTGCGAGAACGGTGTCACCAGACACGGAGTACCGAGCATAGGCCATACGCGCTGCACTTCCTGGAACAGTTCTACGAGCAACTCGTCCTCGCTCAATTTCTTTTCACCGCGTTTCTCTAAGTTCGCGTTGATGGCAGCGTGCAAACCTTTGAGGTCCGCCATGAGTGAACCCATCATACCCCCCGGCAGACCACAGCCTACCAGCAGCGAGGTCATCTTCGAGTTACGCGGGTCAATCCAATAGCCGAGGAAATCGTCAATAAACTCTTGCGTGAGATTACGCGCCTCCATATAGGCTTTCATATTGATGTCCTTAACGAGGAAACCTGCCTCACGAAGCATGGCTTGAATCGTAATTACATCCGGATGTACCATACCCCAACTGAGCGGCTCAATAGCTACGTCGAGCACATCACCACCAGCTTTAGCGACCTCAAGCATTGAAGCCACCGAGAAACCCGGACCTGTATGACCATGGTACTGAATAATGATATCCGGATGCTTCTCCTTGATAGCTGCCACGATCTGACCAAGCATAGTAGGACGACCGATACCCGCCATATCTTTGAGACAAATCTCCTGTGCACCGCCTTCAATCAACTGCTCGGCGAGGTTAACATAGTACTCAACCGTATGCACCGGCGAATACGTCATACACATAGTGGCTTGTGCCGTCATACCGGCTGCTTTCGCCCATTTGATGGACGGGATAATATTACGCGGGTCGTTCAGACCGCAGAAGATACGTGTGATATCCGTACCTTGCGCATGTTTCACCTTGTACATCAACTGCCGCACATCTGCCGACACCGGATTCATACGCAGCGCATTCAGACCGCGGTCCAACATATGCGTCTTGATACCGGCCTCATTGAACGGTTTGGTGAATGTACGAACTGCCTGATTCGGGTTCTCTCCGTACAACAGATTAACCTGCTCCGACGCACCACCGTTCGTCTCTACTCGGTCGAAACAGCCCATGTCAATGATCACCGGCGCCACACGGGCAAGCTGGTCCTTGCGCGGCACGTACTTACCGCTACTCTGCCACATGTCGCGATAAACAAGGGAGAATTGAATTTCTTTTTTCATGCTATCTGTTTATTATTTTTATGCTCAAATCCATTCCGATGTACTTGTTGCACACCTTTGCGGCTGCAAAGGTACAACATTTTTTTGAAATATGCAAGAGAATAACTGAAAAATTTGCGTATGTCCAAAAAAAGCAGTACCTTTGCAGCGCAATTTACATTAATAAATATATTATGCAAAGTTCACAAACAAAGTTGGCACATCCACAGGTGGAGGAATGGGCTGGTGAAGCAAGTTCCTACCTCTCCGTATTTATAAAACAGGCATAATTATTGACATTTTTATGCATTTACTTGCGAAAGTAAAATTTTTTTGCTAACTTTGCACGTTTTTTACGAGAATTATAATAAGATTAGCAGCTATTATATTTATGGAACGATATATATTTATTATTGGATTGCTGGTATGCAGCCTTGGTGCGAGTGCGCAGATCAGTCATATTCTCGGCAAATGGAAGACCGTGGATGACAAGACCGGCAAGAACTACGCCGTAGTGTCCATCTACCAGAGTCCGGACGGATTGTACTACGGCAGGATCAGCCAGCTATTAGTAGGTCCGAAAAACTTGGTTTGCGACCAATGCGAAGGGGAAGACCACAACGCGCCTATTGAGGGCTTGGTGATCATGCGCGGAATGAAATACGACGCGAAGAAGAACCAACTCGTAGGCGGCAAAGTACTGGACCCCGAGTCGGGCAAGTTCTACTACGGTAAGATCTATCCCAAAGACGGCAAACTGATCTTACGCGGATCGCTGGACAAGCACGGCATCTTCGGACGAAACCAAACATGGATTAGAGCAAAATGAAACTTATGAAACGAACCATCTATTTATTAGCTTGCCTGCTGATAGCAGGTACCGCAGCGGCACAAAGCCTGTTAACGCCGGAGCAACTCGCCAAGCGCGAGAAACGCAAGAATCTGACTGTCAAAGAATGGAACACGGACGCCAAGACCAAAGCACGTTGGCTGGACCACTTGAAAGTGTACGACAGCCAAGGTCGCTGTATCGAGGAGATCGAGTACGCATCGTACGGTCAACGCAGTCGTGTCACCTACACCTACGACGACACGACGGGAAAAGTGCTGGAAGAAGTGGAGTACAACGACCGCAACAAACCGGTTCGTATCCGCAAATACGAATGGAACGCCGACGGCACCAAAGCCAAACAGTACAACTATTTGCCTAACGGCAAACTATACAGCGTCAAAGTATTTGAGTATATCTTCTCTGATAAGTAAGTACGATCCTATCTCGCTGGGCGAGATGGAGAGCGTGAAGTTGATGAACCGGATTGACACCAAGTATGCGGTGCCGATGTCGGTTCTTCCGGCTATTCTGGAAGCGGCACAAGCGGACTACTACGCGCAGGAGATAGACGGGCTGCGTATCGCAACCTACGACACCATGTACTACGACACCGAGACGCTGGACATGTACATCCGTCATCATGACCGTCAACTGGTGCGGCAGAAGATACGCGTGCGACAATACGTGGAGAGCGACTTGACGTTTCTGGAGATCAAGCGGAAAAACAACAAAGGGCGCACCAAGAAGAAACGGATCGCCGTACCGAGTTTTGAACTGCAGGCGAACACGTTCGGCGAGAGCAAACGGGAGACATGGAGCGTAGAGGATTTCATTGCCGCCAAGAGCCGGTATCAATGGAGTGAACTCAGCCCGCACTTGAGTACCAAGTTCCACCGTATCACACTGGTCAACAAAGCCAAGACCGAGCGTCTGACCATTGACATGGACCTCGTGTGGGACAATGTGCTGACGGGCGAGAGCAAGACCTTTCCCGAACTGGTGATCATCGAACTCAAGCGGGACGGTAATGTGCCTTCCCCCATGAACAAGATCATGCTGGACCAGCGCATTCACCCGCTCAAGATCAGCAAGTACTGCATCGGTACGGCGCTGACCACACCCGGACTGAAGAAGAACCGGTTCAAAGACAAGATTCGGAGAATCGAGAAGATGTGTAATGTGTAATGTGTAAAGTTTAACAATATGCTTTTACAAGTTGATTTAAACAACCCCACTTTGGAGTTTTTGGAGGATGATCCTTCGATCGCCGAGCGTTTTGGTGCGCCGGACAGTATCTCGTATCTGATGAACACAATCGCCGGATGGCTGCACGTGAGTGAGAACGTCATCTCTATGCCGCTCATGTTCCTGTTCAACCTGCTGGTGACATGGATCATCGTGTACTGCATCTACTACCGTTTCTCACGCCGCCGCGACTACTACGTGACGTATATGCTGTTCTCGAGCGGTATGTTCGTGCTGCTGTGGTTGATGCAGATCCTGGATATACAGACAGGCTTCGTGTTAGGTCTGTTCGCTATCTTCGGTATGATTCGCTACCGCACGGAGACGGTGCCTATCCGTGAGATGAACTACATGTTCCTCATCATCGCCGTATCGGTCATTAACTCGCTCAGTCTCAAAGCAGAAGGTTTGGCATGGTACCTGTTGGTATTCGCCAACATCGTCATCATCCTATTGGCATGGGCGTTTGAAGCCTGGCAAGTACGCAAACGGATATCGACCAAGATCGTGCTCTACGAGAAGATAGAGAACATCAAACCCGAGCGCCGCGCCGAACTGATAGCCGACCTCAAGGAGCGTACGGGTCTCGACGTACAGGATGTCGAGATCGGACACATTGATTTTCTGCGCGATGTAGCATATATCAATGTGACTTACAGTCTGGAGAAAGGCAAGATTCACAACAGTATTGACCAGATAACGAAATTCAAGTAATGGCGAAAGGTTATCGGTTACCGGTTATAGGCATGCTGCTATTTTGTAGTATCAGCACGTTTGGATGGACTTATGACAGTCAGGCAACGACGACGGAGCAGGTGATGCAGTTCCGTGTGGGGGCTGATTTCACCAAGAAATGGCACAACGGGCTCCGTCTGAGTCTGGCGGAGGACGTGCGCATCGACGCGTACAATTCGCTCAACGGTGCCGCGTTCAGCAAAGCGTACACCACCCTCACTTTGGGCTACACGCCGATTGACTATTTCAAGGTCGATGCCGGATACACGCTGCGTGTGATGGGACGCAAGGACTGGAGCGACGCGAACGAGGTGCTGCGTCACCGTGTGTTTATGAGCGTAGCGGGTGTCTATCCGTCTCAATACGTGAAGTTCAGTCTGCGGGAGCGCGTGCTGTGCGACATGCGCACGGACAGCGTCAACCTGCTGGAGAAGAACCAATACAACTGGCTGCTGCGTAGCCGATTGAGCGCGGAGTTCATCATCCCGGGTCAACCCGTCAAACCCTATGTATGGTGCGAGTTGGAGAACACGCTCAATGTGCCTCAGTACCAGCAGAAGAACGGACGTCAGTACATCAGTCATGTCCGCACGCAGGTCGGTTGCAAATGGCGCGTGACCCAAATGAGCAGTCTGGATTTCTATTACCGCTTCCAATACGGGTACAACCGCGACATCAACATCACCAAGACCAAGGGGTATATTCAGTTAACCGAACAGACGACGTACCTGCACGCGATAGGTGTCATTTATCATCTGGACTGGTAACAAAAAATGAGGCGAGTGCCTCATTTTTTTTATAGTTTCAGTGCCAAGCCCACGAAATAGGTTCGGGGCACGGACGGACCGTATATATAGCCCGCGTCGCGGAACTGACCTTTATCTATATCGCGTTGGAACTGGTCTAACACATTCTTCACACCGCAACTAATCTCCATGCAGTAGTGTTTGTACAGATGGACGTCGTACGCCAGGCGGATGCCCAGATCCCAGAAGGCGGGCGTCAGGGTCTCCTCGTCTTGCGCGATGTATCCAGCCAAGTGGGGCACAAGCATCGAACCGGTTGCTTTGCCGTTGATGGAGATGGTGAAGTCCTTCACCGGGGATAAATCCAGCAGCACGTAGCCGTAGTTATCGGGCGTGTGCAGCATACGTGTCTGCGGAGCGACGTCTGCACTCCACTGCTGCGCCTCGGTATAACGGCTGCGCTGGAACGTGTATCCGGCGGAGAGTTGAAAGTTGAAAGTTGAAAGATGAAGGCTCACTTTGCCTTCGAGGTTCAAGCCACCAACCCATGCACCCGGAGCGTTCGTACGGGTGAAGAGGATGTTTCCTGCCATATCCGTTCCGTCCTCACGCAAGAAGAACACGTCTTGTAAGTAGGTATAGAACCCTTCTGCCGTCAGGTTCAGTTCCCATGCATTCCACCGGTGGTACCAGTCGGCACTGAGTGTCGCGCTGTGCGAGTACTCGGGACGCAGGTTCGGGTCCAATGTGATGAGCGACACGTTTCCGCCTACTGCGGCTACGTGCAGATCTTCGTCGTAGGCTTGCGGCGCACGGTAACCGCTGCTGTATCCGGCACGGAACACGAATCCTTCGATAGGCGTGTAGCGGAAGGTGGCACGCGGGTTGACTACGACATTACGCAGCAGGTTATGCTTCTCCAGTCGTGCACCGAGGAGTACGCTCCACTGCTCGTTCTTCCATTCGTTCTGCGCGTAAGCACCCACCACATGCACTTTTTGTGTGATGTCACGGTTGTAGCCTAACATACGGTCGTGCAAGCCGTTGAAGTTATACTCCGCCCCAACGGTCAGGTTACCGTTCATCCGTCCGCAGGGGTACGAGAAGCGGTACTGCAGACCGGTGTTGGATGTGAGGTCGGTACTGCGACCGTACGCAGCGGTGTCACGTCCGGTACCGAAATAGCTCTCACGACCGATATGCTGAATCGCCGAATAAGCGGACACGAAATGGCGGTTGTCTTCCGAGAACCAGTCGAATGCCAATGAACCGGCATCGATGTTATGACGCAGCTGCTCGGCGATGTCCGCTGTGTGCGGTTCGGCATCGAGTTTATTACCGCCTCGGCGATAGTCGGCTGTATGGTGGTACTCCGCTGTTATCTTGCTGTAAGCGCTGGTCTTGAAGAAGAGCCGTGCACCGGCAGTGGTGGCACGTAACTGCGGTACTTCGCTGAAGCCGTCGTTGTCACGGTCGTACGCGCTACGAGTGCGGTGCGAAGCAAAGAGG
>JAFPGA010000181.1 GCA_017423085.1 Paludibacteraceae bacterium
CCTTGGTGAAGTCAAATGTGATATCGGACGTGTGGATGAAATAGTTCGCGAACCACTCCTTGATCACATCCTGCTTGTATCCGGCACAGATGATGAACTCATTGATGCCGAACTTGCTGTACCATTTCATCACATGCCATAGAATCGGTTTGCCTCCGATCTCAATCATCGGCTTCGGTCTCAAATGACTCTCTTCACTGATACGTGTGCCGAATCCTCCGGCTAAAATAACTGCTTTCATATATTTATTGTCTATACATCTGTTCTTGATTGGCTTTGCGTGCCTTGTGCGTGAAGCACTCGCCTAAAAATCCCAAACCGTACCCGAATAACTGGATATACGCCGCCCAAATGGACATCAACGCGATCTTCACCGACTTGTTCTTGATCAGCGACTCGCAGAAAATACCGAGCACATACAGTCCAATCGGTGCCAATAGGAGCAATGACCACCAACCTGCGCCCAAAATAAGAGCCAATGCTAATGCCAATGCTAATGCCAAATGTCCTACCACAAACGCTGCCGGCATCAAATGCACGATCTTCATACTGCCCGGATGCAGTTCGTTCAACAGAATCCTGCCCTTACCGAACGTGTTCACCTGTCTAAAGAACTTCTTCCAATCCACGCGACGCTTATGGTACACGTACGCCTCGGAAATGAGCCGGGTCTTGAAACCCGCTTCCTTGATTCGCATCGACAGATCGATATCTTCGCTGATAATATTCTTATACCCGCCTACTGCCTCAAAGCATTTCTTGGAAATACCCATATTGAACGATCTCGGCGAGAACTTGTCTTTATTCTTCATCGCGCCGCGAATACCACCGGTCGTCATGATGGACGTCATCGAGTAGTTGATCGCTTTCTGTACATCGTTGAAACTGTCATCCGCAGCGTCGGGTCCTCCGTAACAATCAATCTCGGGCTGCTTGGCCAACTCGGCACGAACGGTCGCTATGTATTGAGGCGGCACAATCACATCGGAGTCAAACAAGATACACCATTCGCCTTTCGCGTGCGACATGCCGTAATTACGGCGCTCACTTCTTCCCGTTCCGGGCATAAAGTAATAGTGCAGGTCTAACTTGTCTTCATACCGCTTACAAACCGCATCACAAGGCAAACTCGAACCATCCTCCAGCACAAGGATCTCAAAGCCTTTGTCCGTCTGATGGGTCAAACTCTCCAACAATTCCGACATTTCGTCAGGTCTGTTATACACCGGTACTATGATCGAAAATAACTTCATCTTATGTCTTTTATCAATGATAAAAACGTGTGCCGGGTAAGCACGAGAACGAATCGATGATACCGACAACGGCTGAATGCTGATCGCTGACAGCTGAAGGCTCTACTACAATCAGCGTGTGAATCGAATAATGGTTCATCGTCTCGCCGGCTTCCACAATCTTTGCATCCTTGCTAATCGTCTTCGGGTTCTTCGACATGATCGCCGACACAGGCGTAGCGAAGAACGCTTGTCCCAGCCGCAGCATCGCACGACGTATATCACCGTCGGTGATAATACCCACCAGATTGCTGACGGCTGACGGCTGATGGCTGACGGCTTCTACTACAACACCTATTCCCAGCGTACCGTTCGTCACTATCTCTATTGCTTCACTCATCGGCATCTCCGGTGTCAGGAACGGCAGGTTCTGTGTGAACATGACATCTTCCACTTTCGCCAACAACTTGCGCCCGAGGTCTCCGCCCGGGTGCAGTCTTGCAAAATCGGTCGGCTGGAAATGGTTCGCTTCCACCAAAGCGCAAGCGAGTGCATCACCGAGTGCCAGCGTGGCAGTGGTAGAAGCAGTCGGGATGAGGTTCAGCGGATCCGCCTCACGCTCCACAGCTATGTTCAGATGGATATCCGAGTACCGCGCCAGCAAACTGTTCGGGTTACCCGACATGCCGATGATGGTGATATGCTTCGCCTGAATCAGCGGCAGGAAACGCAACAACTCTTCCGTTGCGCCCGAATAGGAAATGGCCAACACTACGTCCTGTTCACTCAACATGCCCAGATCGCCGTGGTACGCATCGAGCGGATTCAAGAAGAACGCTGGTGTGCCTGTACTCGCCAGCGTAGCAGCTATCTTCGAACCGATGTGTCCGCTTTTGCCGACACCCGTCACTACCACTTTGCCTTTGCAGTCACGGATCGCCTCTACCGCACGAACGAACGAGTCGTCCAAGCGCGCGATGAGCGAACGAACAGCCGCAGCTTCTTGCTCCAGGCACTCTGTGGCACGTTGTATTATGGCTTCATCTTTCATTTTCTATCTTTTATTTTTCCAAGTCTTCCTTGTATGTGATCTTGCGGTTCGCCTCTTCGCCTTCCACGAAATAGACCTCCACATCGGGATTATACTCCATCAAGATACCCACATCATCGGTCGCCTTGATCTTGACTTTCTCGATCGCCCGCATATATGCCGGACTGATAGCCAAGTAATGGAACGCCTGCGGTGTCTGCGCACGCATGAACTCCTTGCGGTTGCATATATCCGTCACCTCACGACCTTTGATCTGATACAGGGTGTCCGTTACCGGTACAGCAACCGTCACCGCCAGATGACTCTTGAGCGCTTCCGCTACACGGCTGATGATGTCCTGCGAAACGAACGGACGAGCCGCGTCGTGGAACCAATAGAACGTATCCGGATCTTTCTTGTCCTCTTTGAGATAAATAGCAATGCCGTTCCACGAACTCTCCCAACGCTCGCTACCGCCGCTAATGAGGTGTTTCACTTTGCGCCAAGCATTCTTGCGAATCATTTCCTCTGCCTCTTGCATCCAATCCGGGTGCATCACCACGACGATCTCATGAATGAAATGAGACTGCTCGAACGCATCCACCGAGTGCTCCAGCACCGTACGACCGTCCGCTAACGGCAAGAACTGCTTCGGCGTGTCACCGCCTACTCTGCTTCCCGTTCCGCCGGCTAATATGAATGCGATATTTTTCATAACAAAACATCGTTTGATGTTCAAACTCTCAAACTACTTCAAACTACTTCAAACTTGTGAGAATCGCATCAGCGATTTCTCTCACAGTCCCTTGTCCTCCGGGTGTCTTCAACACACGGATTCCCGGCACAGCTTTTACTTCCGGACGGGCGTTAGGCGGGCAACACGGCATGCCGACTGCGCTCAGCAGATCGATATCGTTCACGTCGTCACCCACGTAGCACACTTCCGCCAAAGTGATACCCAACTTATTGCATATACATTTGGCTGCTTCCAGCTTCGTCAGGCACTCGCCGTTCACACGACTACCGACACCGAGGTACAGAAAATCCAACTTCAGTTTCTCGGCACGCGCCTTGACTATCGGAGACTGTTCGGATGTCAGGATACCACACGGGATACCGGCTTGACGCAGCAACACCATGCCCATTCCGTCATAGACACAGAAACGCTTCATCGTCTCGCCTTCGGCGGTGTAGTACATCCCTCCGTCCGTCAGACAACCGTCCACATCGGTGAGGAACAACTTCACCTCATTTACCATTTGGTCATTTACCATTGGATCATTGATTTGGTCATTTAGTCTTTTGTAAAGGCATTCCAGCCCTGTGCTTTTAAAGGCAACTCTTCGCCGTTACGACCAATGAGGTTACATCCGTATTCGGGCTTGGTGATGTGTCCGATGATATACAGGTCGTCCACTGGAATCAGTTTCTCGTAGTCGTCCAGCGAGCAGGTGAACAGCAGTTCGTAGTCCTCACCGCCGTTGAGCGCACAGGTGACGATATTGAGGTTCATCTCCTCAGCCAGCGCCGCAGCCTCGTAGTCAATCGGCAACTTATCTTCGTATATACAACAGCCCACGCCCGACTGCGAACAGATATGCAGCAGTTCAGACGACAAACCGTCACTCACGTCCATCATCGCTGTCGGTTTAACCCCTGCTTTCCTCAACGCTTCCAGTATATCCCGTCTTGCTTCGGGTTTCAACTGACGTTCCAACAGATATTCCTTTCCTGCAAAATCCGGCTGCACATCATTAAGCGAAGCGTCACCATTCGCAC
>JAFPGA010000182.1 GCA_017423085.1 Paludibacteraceae bacterium
CCGCTGATGGGGCAGATGTTCGCATATGGGGAATAGGCGGTTGCCGTCTGTCCCTCTTCAAGCTGCACGTTGCTGAATTTTCCAGTAACGTTAGCAGCATCACCACGCAAAATAATGATTGCGTTTGCCGTAGACTCCGGAACTGTGAAGGTTTTTGGCGATACACCAGAAGTAACATAAGACAGAGGTAATCCGTCACCGTCATAGAAGGAAATTCCTACAAAGGCGTTTGTTCCTACCCACGACAGTGTATACTGCTGCCCGACTGTAAGTTTTGCCTCAAATCCGATTCCATATCCATTGGCCTTTGATTCAACAGTTAAGCTATTGTCTCCGATTGTGTAACTTGTGATACTGTTTGCCGCCAAGTAGTTACTTGCGGCCATACCAACCCAAATTCCAATACCTGTAAGTTCGCGCGGAGTTGTGTTAGTAAAACCACCAGTCTTAAAAACACCGTTATTTATCCAAAGAAGGTTTTTGCCGCCCCCCGCAGGCCACGGAGAGTCGTATCCGTGCAGGTCTTGGATAGGCTCCAGCTTCACACTCAACGCTTGTGCGGGCTTTGCGAGGGCATCGAGAATGTGGATGGGATTGCCAGTGATGGTTTTTTCGATAGGCGGCGGTGCGGGTTCTTCACCACCGTTTGCCGTTGTATAACCACCCGCATACACAAGCGGTGTCCACTTTCTCGATGGATAAAAACCGCCGCTACGGATAAGAGGTCTTAAAGGTTTTCTTGCCATGTAATCACTCCATAACTTCGACAAGTCCAAGGTCATACAGTTCCTCGGCTCTCAACATGGTACACTCCCATTCCTCGCCATACTCGGCGGTGTGGTTGTTCCGCGCAAGGTCGATAAAGATGCGCTTTGCTCTGACCTTGACGATTTGCTTCATTTCCTCGTCATAATCGGGAGGAACTGGCAGAAGCAACTCGCCCCACCTGTCTTCAAGCGGCGTGTACTTGAACTTCTTAAGTCCCTTGCAGATGTCATCTATCGGCAAGTTGCTCATGTCCATCGGCAGAATAAAGCCATTCTTGCCGTTGACTACGCCGATTTCGTGCGCCACGGGGAAGTCCGTAACAATGACTGGAACTCCAATGGATAGAGCCTCAACGACGGAGTAGCAATAACCCTCCGCGTCGGAGAGTTGCACGAAGTAATCAGCCGCCGCGATAAACGGCGCGATGTCAAGCCTCGGCGTGTGAATAACGATGTTGTGGTTGTCTACGACCTTGTGCATATCGGAGTAGACATCCCATTGGTACGCGACACCCGCATCCTCTAACGCCTTGGCAAGTTGGAGCATCCTGTTCCAACCCTTATCCGGCGTGAGGCGCGTGGCAGAAACCAGCCGCAGAGCCTTTCTCGGTTTCTCAACCACGAACGGGTTGTAGCTAACCTCTGCGACCTCGCCAGTAACATCTGCGTAGGCATCACGCACGACCTCGCTACACGCCACATAGTGTTGTAACTTGTCGTGCTTTTGCGGCAGAACGCCAATGGCGCGATAGTCACCGTGGAGCATCTGATAATACTCATCGGCATCTATGTAGTCGAGGATGTCTGTGTTGAACGCGCAGAACGCTCTCTTGCACTTTACCCTCTCGCCGTCCTTGTACTTCTTCACTCGCACATACTCTGCAAGGCGGCGAACTTGAGCCTTATCGCCCTCTTTGTAGAGGATGGTGATGTCAAAGTCCTTGCCGTACTTCTGCGCTAGGTTGTAGAAGAAAGTTTCGATCCCGCCGATGCTGTTCAGCCGCTTAAAGTAGAATAGGTTAGTATTCATAAAAGCCCTTTCGACAGGCGATCATAGATGCTGCCCTCGCGTGGATGGTTGTAGTGATACGCCGTGATGCCCGTGTACTTACAAGTCGGGTGTCTCGCAAGCAAGTCTTGATTGTAGAACCAATCCCCGGCGTTCTTCTCGTCCTCTTTGAACTTCACACCGTCAGCGAACGCTCTGCGGACG